>JAZLCO010000016.1:0-20754 GCA_045614225.1 Eggerthellaceae bacterium
CTTTCGACTGAACCGATCTGCGCCGTTCCCTGCAACCTCACCTGAACGCAGGGGTCATGCACACGCGACGGCCGGCATCGGCGACATCGCGGATGATGAGGCGCGCCTGGTAGACATCCTCGAGCACGTCTTCCTGCATGATATCGTCGACCGATCCCTTGATCAGGCGACCGTCACGCCCTAACAAGCACACCGAACTGTTCAACAAGATGGGATGGTCGGGGTTGTGCGTCGTCATGATGGCGGCGAATCCGTCCTCGCGCGAAAGCTCGTCGACCATCTTCAGCACCTTGATCTGGTTGCCGTAGTCAAGTGCACTTGTGGGCTCGTCGAACAGGATGAGCCGCGGCTGCTGCACGATGGCGCGCGCCACGTCCACGAGCTGGCGCTGTCCACCAGACAGCTCGCTGTAGACGCGCTGGCTCAGATGCATGATGCCCAGACGCTCAAGCGCATCGTCCACGAGCGCGTAGTCGTCGGCGCTCGGCGGGGTGTACATCTTCAGGAACGGCGTGCGGCCCATGACCGTGTAGTCGCGCACCGTGTACGCGAACGTCACGTCGACGCTCTGCTGCACGTATGCGACCATCTGCGCAATCTCGCGACGCTCCATCTGCAGGTTCATGCGCCCGTCGAGGAAGATCGAACCCGACTGGGGTGTGAGCAGGTTCATGATGCAGTTGAGCAGCGTCGACTTCCCCGCCCCGTTCGGGCCGAGCAGCGTGACCAGCTCACCTGCTTCCACCTTGAACGTCACGTCGTGGAGCACCTGTTCGTGACCCGGATACGCGAAGTTGACACCCTGCACGTCGACCAACGAAACCGGGAGATTCGTACCGAAGAAGTTCTTCTTTTCGGTTTCTGCGGCATTCTTCCCACTCATAGCATTCCCCTTTGCTTGGCCAACAGCACGACGAAGAACGGCGTGCCGATGAGGCCCGTCAAGATCGAGAGCGGAATCTCGATGCCGCTGAAGCGCGCCAGCGTGTCGACGATGATCATGAAGCCGGCTGCCATGACGAATGCGACAGGCATCGAGCGGGCCACGTTGGGTCCCACGAGGAAGCGCGCCAGGTGCGGGAGAACCAGGCCGATCCAACCGATCGTACCCGCAAGGCTGACAGCCGAGGCCGTGAGCAGCGTCGAGAGCACGATGACGATGCCGCGCTCGAACTTCAAGTTGACGCCGAGCGCCTTCGCCTCCTGGTCGCCGAGTGACAACACGTTCACGCGCCATCGCATGGTCAGCAGAATGATGATGCCGATGACGATAATCGGCCCTGCGTAGAGCAGCGTGCCGTAGTCGGCCTTCGCAAGGCTGCCCATCTGCCAGTACACGATTTCGGGCAGCGTCGACTCGGGGTCGGCGATGTATTTCAGCAGGCCGAGGATCGACCCGCAGAAGCCGCTGACGATAACACCCGACAGGACGAGCGCGATGGTGCTCTCGCGCTTGATGATCTTCGGAATCGAGATGGTCATGGCCACCGCCGCAATGCCGCCGACGAACGCCGCGGCCTGGATACCGACCTGGCCGACCTGCAGCAGAATGGCAAACGCCGCGCCGATGCACGCTCCCGACGAGACGCCCAGCAAGTCGGGCGACACGAGCGGGTTGCGGAATATTCCCTGGTAAGACGTGCCGGCGACAGCCAACGCCGCGCCGACCAGGATGGCCGCGAGCACGCGCGGCACGCGCACCTGCAGCACGACGGTCTGGGCCATCTGCGCCCAGTCGCCCACAGCACCGGTCACCGTGCTCAACAGGATCTGCACGGTGTCGCCTACGGGAATCGAATACGACCCGATGCACAACGCCGCGAGCGCGCAGAAGACGGTTATGACGGTCAACGCGCCCAGCACGACCGGCAACGACCGCTGGTTGCTATCTTTCAAAGATGATTTCATGCGCTTTCCACTCCATACCGAACGAGCCGAGGAAACAGGCCTCGAATTGCAAAAAAGAGGGCCGCTGGGCTTCGCGGCACCAGCGGCCCCTACAAGGGAAGGAGCTCTAGCGGTGGAAGATCGTGTTCAGCTCGTCTGCCGAGAGGTCATAGCCGTAGAACTGCTTGAAGAATTCTTTCGTCTTCTGGTCGACGTCAATGCCCTGGTACAGATCCGGGTTGATGTACTGCGAAGCCCAGTAGACCATGAGCGGGGCCTCAGCGGTGCCCATCGACCACACGGCCGTGCCAAGTGGAGCCTGATAAACAGCACCGTTCTTGACGGCGGTCATGTTGGCGTATTGCGCATCAGTCGTGATGGTGGCCAGCAGGTCGGGGTTCTCGCAGATGATGACATCAGGATCGGCGCCGATGATGGCCTCGGTGGTCACATCGCTGCCAGCACCGCCCTTGGCACCCAGCTCAGCACCAACGTTGATGCCGCCCAGCGTGGTGATCCAGTTGTCGGGCATGGAGCCCGCACCGATGGTCTTGGTCTCGTTGCGCAGATAGATGACGCGCGGCTTGTCAGCGTCGGCCACGTTCTTCGACTTGGCGGACATCTCGGAGAGCACGCCGTTGTAATAGTCAGCATAGTCGGCCGCAACCGTGGCAGCATCGCCGCCGAGCGAGTCGCCGACGATCTCGATGGCCTGGATGATGGTCTCAGGCGAGGTCACCGAAAGAAACGCCGTCGGGATGCCAGCTCCACGCAGGGCAGTGACGGTATCAGGCACGTCGATGAGTACGAGGCCAGGATTGACAGCAGCCACGTTCTCGACCGTTGCGTCATCGCGCGTGAAGGTCTTGCGGTCACCCAAGCCCGGGAACATCTTCTTGTTCAGGCTGTCGTCACCATACTGGAAGCCCTGGCCAACCGTGGCAGCGGCATCTTCGCCACCGACCATGAGCACCATCTGAGTAGCGACGGAATTGACGGTCAAAACGTTCTTGGCACTGCCTGCCGCAAGGACGTCATCGCCGTTCATGTCCTTGACCATGGTTGCCGCAGCACTCGACGCTGCCGACGCGGAACTCGCAGCTTCACTCGACGCTGCTGCGCTTGACGAGCTCGTACCCGACGCGCATCCTGCCAGCGTCAACGCCAACATAGCCGACACAGCTGCAGCGGCGAAGCTCCTTCTGGAAATGCTCTTCATTGCTCCTCCTTGTCAATCAATGAAGATAGGGAAACTGACGTGCCTATTCTATCTTTTTCTAAAAATATTTCTATTGATGATTATTCTTATTTGATGATTGAATAAACCAACAACCTTTTTTGAATCGACTCGAATCTTGCAAAACGTGATGATTCGTTATGTTTTGGTACGAATCGTGACGAAACTCATTGTTTTCTCCGCAGTTTTGAATAATTATTTCAACATTTTGACCTGGTGTTACATATCGTTTTTGAATGTTGCGTGAATAATGTTCATTTTTGTTCGCACATCGTTATAGTGGCTCATTGCGTTTAAATGGATTTATTAAGAAGAGAAGAGGCAGAAACATGAACGATTACACCAAGACCCTCATCAAGATGAAGAAAGCCGGCAAGCTCATCCGCCTGTCGCAGCACGAAAACGGCCCGAAGAGCTACAAGCGTGGCCAAGGCGCCCTGCTCCGCGCGCTGCTCGATGCTGACGGCACTGCCACTCAGCGCGAGCTCACCGCAATCCTGGGCGTGAACCGCAAAATGCTCAAGGACATCGTCCGCAAGGCACAGCGTAACGACTACGTCACCATCGAAGATGCCGAAAGCAAGAAGACCTATGCCGTCAAGCTGACCGACGAAGGCCGCAAAGTTGCCGAGAAGCACGAGAAGGCTCAGGACAAGATCGCCGAGCAGATCCTCGCTACGTTGACTGACGAGGAGCGCGCTCAGCTCGACGCAATCAACGAGAAGCTGATTGTCGCTTGCAAGGAAGCCGGCATCGACGGCAAGAAGAAGGGCCACAAGGCTCATAAGCATGGCCATCGTCACGGCCATGGCCACTGCAAGCATCGCTGCCGCCACTAAACTAAAGCGCAAACAGCAGCATGAGGCGTCGGTTCATCCCGACGCCTTTCTTTTTGGAATGGCACTGCATCAAGAACAGCATCGACTACCTCAACACACAAAAAAGCCGCACCGAGGATTGTGCGGCTTTCTTGCCGAGTTAGGAGCGCCGTATGGCTGAGCGCCCTTTGAATTTGGTCAGGGCCGTTGAGGGGGAAGAACGGCCCTGACCTGACGAGTGAGGCGAGAAAGGAGAATCGTGGGAGGGAATCTTTTTCTTGCCGATTCGTACTTTACGTGAGTAATTATTTCTTGTCAAGAATAATTTTTAGTTCAGATAAAGTTTCTCACCAATTGGTACAATGCAGCACGAAACGTGAATATGAACTCATTAGTGGGCTTGCTCGGAATCTGTCGCCAAATACCAAGAAGACTCCCTCTTTGGTTCTTTGGGGCCATGCCACTAATAACTAAAGAGGGAGTTTCCCCTATTTACCAAATAGTTCGCTATTCAGGGACTTCGCCTGTTTCGAGGATCTGAAGCAGCTGGTTCTCGTCGAGGACAGGAACACCGAGAGAGATGGCCTTATCATATTTCGACCCAGCCGCCTCGCCTGCCACGACATAGCTCGTCTTCTTCGACACGCTGCCCGATACCTTTGCGCCGCGGGCCTTGAGTTGCGCACCGGCTTCGTCACGGGTCATGCCCGATTGCACGAGCGCGCCGGTCAGCACGAACGTCAAGCCTGCAAGCGTCTGGGGCAACTGCTCGCCTTCATCTGCTGGCTCGTCGGCCATGTTGACACCCGCCTTGCGCAGCCGTTCGATAACTTGTTTGTTCTGCGGCGTGCGCAAGAACACGTAGATGCTGTGCGCAATCTTGGGGCCAATGCCCTCAACAGCAGCAAGAGCCTCTTCGTCGGCCTCCATCAGCAAATCAATTGTTGGGAACGCTGCGGCGATCGCCTCAGCCACGGTTTTGCCCACATGGCGCATACCGATGCCAAAGAGCACACGCGCAAACGGACGCGCTTTGCTCTCCTCGATTTGCGCAACGAGCTTCTTGGCTACCGTCTCACCCAGGCGGATGGGGTTACCTTCCTTGTTCACGCGACCCATGTCGAGTAGCGAAAGCTCAATCTCGTCGAGCGAGTAATAGTCAGCCACATCGGTCACGCGACCCGATTCGACAAGACGCCCAACGATCTCGTCCCCCATACCGTCGATGTCCATCGCACCACGGCTCGCCCAATGCACGAGGCGCTCCTGCGCTTGTGCCGGACAGTCGATCGAGATGCAGCGGTACGCCACTTCCCCTTCTTCGCGGATGACAGGCGACCCACAACTCGGGCACTCGGGGGGCATGCGCCATTCCCGTGCATCCGCAGGGCGCAAAGACTCGACAGGGCCCAGCACTTCGGGAATCACATCGCCGGCTTTCCGCACGATGACGGTATCGCCGATGCGCACGTCCTTGCGACGCACCTCGTCTTCGTTATGAAGCGTTGCACGTGCGACAGTCGAGCCCGCCACCGACACCGGTTCGAGTTCGGCCACGGGTGTGAGCGCACCTGTGCGCCCAACCTGCACGGTGATGCCGACGAGCTTTGTCGCCTTCTCTTCGGGCGGGAATTTGAACGCCATGGCCCAGCGCGGCGCACGCGCCGTATAGCCCATGGCCGCCTGACGCATAAAAGAGTTCACCTTTACGACCACGCCGTCGATCTCGTAGGGCAAATCGTCGCGCCGCTCGACGGCACGCTGACAGAACTCATGTACTTCCTCACGCGTATTGCAGCGCGTAACGTCGGGGTTCACGTGGAAGCCGCAGGCGCCCAGCCATTCAAGTAACTCGAATTGACCGTCAGCGGAAATGGCCTGTTCGTCGGCAATGGCGTAGAGGAATGTCGCAAGATCGCGGTTGGCCGTGATTTTGGGGTCCTTCTGGCGCAAGCTGCCGGCGGCGGCGTTACGCGGATTCGCGAAGGCCTGCTTGCCGTTTGCCTCAGCCGCAGCGTTGAGGGACTCGAAGCTCGACTTGGGCATGTAGACCTCACCGCGCACCTCGAACGAGCCGTCGCGCACGACGCCCGCAAGACCAGCTTCGTGCAAGCGCAGCGGCACGTCCTTAATGGTACGGATGTTAGCCGTAACGTCCTCACCTGTCGTACCGTCACCGCGCGTCGCCGCGCGCACGAGCACGCCGTCCTCGTAGGTGAGCGCAATGCCACTACCATCGATTTTGAGCTCGCAAACGAGCTCGGGCAACTCACCGAGCGCGTCGATCACGCGGTCCATCCACGCGTCGAGCTCTTCGATGTTCATCGCGTCATCGAGCGAGTACATGCGACGTTCATGACGCACAGGGGCGAACTGCTCTCCCACCGCTCCGCCGACGCGCTGCGTGGGCGAATTCGGGTCGAAGAACTCGGGGTGTTCGGCTTCGAGTTCGCGCAGTTCGTGCATGAGCGAATCGAATGCGCCATCCGAGATCTCGGGCGCATCCTTCACGTAGTACAGATAGATGTGATGATCGATTTCCTTACGCAGCGCTTCGATGCGCTCGCGTGCATCATCATCGAACAAGCTCAGCGTTTCGTTCATGCTGCTCTCTCTCGCTCAAAATGAGTCACTTTGACTGTCAAAGTGACTCATTGTACATTCGGATGGCCTGGGGAATTGCCGCTATAACGTCCTCTGCTACGACCGAAATGTCGGTGTGCAGATCAGCCGCAGCTTTGCCAGCAAGCGCGTGCAGCTTCGTCCCCAGCAGAGCTGCCCCAAGCGGATCCATGCCCTGCGCCAATAACGAGGCGATCATGCCCGCAAGTACATCACCGGTACCTGCCTTTGCAAGTGCTGGCGTTCCCGCCGTCATGCACTCGGTGCGCTTTCCATTTGAAATGAACGTATCAGGACCCTTCAGCACAACGATAGCTTGCGTGGCAAGCGAAAGACCTGCCGCGAGCTTCTCGGGATTGCTTGTCGGCAACCCAAGCGAGGCTGCCAGACGGGCCGCTTCCCCACCATGGGGCGTGATGACCGTCGTGAGGCCATCAGTGAAACGCGCGGCCAACGTATGCAGGTTCTTCTTTGTAGCCAAGCGCGCAAGCCCACCGCCGTCCACGAGCACAGGGCACGGCGCTTTCTTCAGCACGCGCGCAACCAAGTCGGCAGCGGCATCATCGTCACCCGTAAACCCGGGGCCAATGCACACGGCGCACGGTTTACCCGGTTCGCTTGCTTTGAGCTCGCCAGGCTTCCAGTCATCCGACGGGCGCACGACCAAGGACGGGGACGACAGGCGCACGACATTCACCGCCGAAGAGTCAGTGATAACTTCTGTGTAGCCTGCACCCATGCGCTGACTCGCCAACGCAGCGAGCACGGCAGCGCCGGAATAACGCGCACTGCCGGCAACGACCGTCAGCTTTCCGCGCGAATACTTGTTGACGCCCTCGTCGGGCCAAGGCAATTTCTCTGCAAGCGCTTCATTAGAGTTCATCGAGCATCCCTCGCGTTTCCTTGAATTGCTTTGCCAGTTCTTCCATCGGATCTTTACGCTCTTCAGCGGATTGAACAGAGCTTTCGGTGATTGCCAAAGCGCAGGCAACTGCCTCGGTATGCGTATACGACAAAGAAATCTGAATCTCGCGTACGCCTTGCTCTTCTGCGGCTTCTTTAGCGCGCCCCGACAAAACGACCGAAGGCTTGCCCTTCTTGTCGCGAACAACTTCGATATCACGCACCCATATGCCATTCGAGAAGCCAGTGCCGAGCGCTTTCACAACAGCCTCCTTGGCAGCGAACCGCGTTGCGTAATGCGCAGCTGGATTCGACTTCTTGTCGCAATACGCGCGCTCGGCTTTGGAGAACGTCTTCTCGGCGAACGACTTCGTCCGCTCGAGAATCCTCTGCATGCGCTCGATTTCGACTATGTCGACCCCGAGACCGACCGTGCCATCCATCTCGAATCAAACTCCTAAAAAAGCCGCTCATACGAACGGCTTGCTTTCGGTGGAGCGGGTGACGGGAATCGAACCCGCGTTATCAGCTTGGAAGGCTGGAGTTCTACCATTGAACTACACCCGCGATTGCGTAGGGCAAATTGTACCCCATATGTAAGCTAAAATGGTCGGGACGACAGGATTCGAACCTGCGACATCCTGCTCCCAAAGCAGGCGCGCTACCAAACTGCGCCACGTCCCGACACCAATCAGCACGTGGCATTATAGCACGCCGAAAGACTGACGCATCGAGGCTGTGGAGAGCCTCCATGAAAGGATAGTGACACACAGGTACCTGATACCGATATGTCACGAAGAACGAAATGAAAGGTGCTTGATGAAAACTGTAGTACTCGCAACCAACAACGCCCATAAGGTTTCTGAAATCACGCATGCGCTTGATTTCCCTGGTTGGGAGTTCAAAACGCTCCGCGAGATGGGAGTCGATTCAGATCCGGCAGAAGATGCCGACACGTTCTTGGGCAACGCGCGCATCAAGGCACTCGCTGCGCACGAAGCCTGTGGCGGCATGGCTGCGCTTGCCGACGACTCAGGGCTTGAGGTCGATGCGTTGGATGGCGCACCGGGCGTTTGGTCCTCGCGGTTCGCAGGTGAAGACGCCACGGATGCCGACAACAACCGCAAGCTGGTCGCAAACCTCGAAGGCGTAGCAGATGATGCGCGAACAGCCCGCTTCGTATGCACACTCGTATTCATCGACGAAGATGGCACCGAGACCGTTTCCCGCGGCACCATTGAAGGCCGCATCGGCTACGTCGAGCAAGGATCCGGAGGCTTCGGCTACGACCCGCTGTTCTGGCCTGACGTGTTCGACGGCACATGCACGTTGGCTGAAGTGCCGCAATCACGCAAGAACGAAGTCTCGCATCGCGGAAACGCCCTGAGAACATTGCGCGCTGAGCTTGAGAAGAAGATAAACTAGCCAAAAAGAACTGTCTTTTTGGCTACCACAGGATCGATATGGCAAAACAGGCAAAAGAACGTAAGACCAATGCGCTGCGCGAAATCGAGGCAGCAGGGCTCGAGCATCGCTTCATAACCTTCGATTGCGAGGAAGCGCTATCGGGCGTCAATGTTGCAGCCACGCTCGGGGAAGACCCTGACCGGGTGTTCAAGACCCTCGTGACCCAAGGCAAATCAGGCGAGCACTACGTATTCATGATTCCTGTTGCCTGCGAACTCGACCTCAAAAAAGCTGCTTCGACGGTCGACGAGAAGTCGATTGCGATGATCAAAGCGAAAGAACTGCTGCCTCTGACCGGGTATGTGCACGGAGGTTGCTCGCCCGTAGGCATGAAGACGAAGTTCCGCACGTGCATCGACGAGACCGCCCAGCTCTACGAAACGATCATGTTCTCGGGCGGCCGCATTGGCTGCCAAGTCGAGATGGCGCCTGACGACCTCGATGCGCTCGTGGACTTGACGTTTGCAGACTTGACGATGTGAATGGCACATCGGCACGCTAGTGACACACTAAACAATACAGCCCCCGGATTCTCCAGGGACTGTTCCATGATTGCGCGCTTTCTTACCAGTGGCTAACGACCACGTCGCCAATCTCGACGATGCCGAACAGCTCGGCTGCAGCATACGGCGGCAGGTTCACGCAACCGTGGCTTCCGTAGCCGTTCGCATACATCGAACCACCGAACGACGGTTGCCAGTCGGCATCGTGCAGGCCAATCGCATTGCCGACGAACGGCATCCAGTAGGTGACGTACGACGTGTAGATCTTGACGCCGTTCTCATAGCCTTCGAGTTTCTCGGGGCTCTTCTTGTTGTTGATGACGTAAACGCCCGTGTTGGTGTCGTGCACACCATCGGGCTTGCCGCTGATGCACGGAGCTTCCCAAATAATCGAGCCATTATCGAAGAAACGCACGTACTGTTCGGCGAGGTCTACATCGATGTAGCGGCTGCCCCAATCTCGCTCTCCTGGCCCGTTGTAGACAGCAGCTTCTTGCGAGCAGGGAATGTCGATTGTCTGAGACGAACCCGACTTCACACCCTCGATGATTGCATCGCGCAGAGCCTCGGTATCGACCTCCCAACCGTACACGCCGCCCGAAACGGTGACGACTTTGCCGTCTTCACGCGTGTAAGTGCGCTCCGACTCGACGGTGTTGTAACTCGCAGCGAGGTTTTCAACCCATGCGTTGAGCGCCTCTTGGTCGAGCGTCACTTCGTACGTTTCCTCGTTCATGGTGACGAACTGGGCTAGCTCGTCTGCGCTGACGGTGCCAACCTCCTGACCTGCAAGGTTCAGCGTGAGCTTGGCCTTGATCATGCCGCTCGCCAGCTCGGCAGACTCCTTGAGCTTCGGATCGTCCGAGAAGATCTTGGGTTGCAGCAGCTGCTCCTCGCCAAGTGTCACCTTCGGGCTCAACCCGCCAATAGCCTCGGCCATCGCTGCAAGCACCGCATTCGTGTCGAGCTGCGTTCCCATTTCTTCGGGTTTGACCTTGAACGAGTTGCTTGCTTCGTCGTATTGAATCGTAGCGTTCGTCGGTGGCGTGGCAGTCTCGTTGTACTGTTCGACGGCAGCCTTGACGCCATCCTGGTACAAAGCCTGCTTGAACGTGATTTCGAAGCGGCCCGCTTCGTCATGGGAAGGCTGCATTATGAGCACTGGCCACATCCAGCCATTCAAATCCTCATGAATGGTTCTGACGATCGCGTTGGAATCCGCTGACAAGCCAACGCCCTCCGCGTCGGTGCGGTATGAGAAGCCGTTTCCAACAACATCAAGCGTGTATCCAGCTGCAACGTCATCGATCATCGCAGCGACTTCGTCGTTGGTCTTGAGCGAGATGTCCATATCGCCGATGGTCGTGTTGGGCAAGAACCAATTCGAGAACACGAGCGCAACGGCAACATATGCGATTGCGAGCACGCCGACAATCGAACCGAGCGTGATGCCGATGATCTTGCCGACCTTGCGACTCTTGTTTTTCGGCACGTCAAATCCAGGAACAAACCCGGGGGCAGCCTCTTCCCCAAGTTCGATACTTGGAACGTCGAACCCTGAAAGATTGGGACCGTCCGCCAACTCCCCTATTGCCGGCACCTCGAATGGCTTCGAGGAGTCGATCGGGTCGATGGCGACCGTCGCCTGCTCTGCCATGTCAGCAGCGTCAAGTGCCACGGTCTCGTCGGCATCGGTGGTACTATCAGTCTCTGAATCCTCAGTCGAAACATCATCGCTTGCGGTGATTTGCGTCGAAGCATCTTCTTCAGAAGAATCGTCGGATGCTTCGGCAGAAGCGGTTTCGTCAGCCTCGAGCTCGTCGTCAACGGTTTCGCCTGATTCGTCGACAGGGTCAGAGGAGGTTGCTTGCTCTTCTTCTTGCTGTTTGACGACCTCAGACGAACCTTCTTCGACTTCTTCTTCGCTATCCTTCTCGAACAGCTCGTTCGCCAACGTTTCGACTCTCGCATGCTTGCCACGTGGTTTGTTGTTTGCCATAGTTCGTTTCTCGCTCAAATTGCCTAGTTTTCCATGTTCTAATTCGGCTCATCATTGTAGCAATCGTTCACGAAAATGCGTCGTAAGACAGTGGTTTTGGTGTATTTCGTCACCGTTAGCGAACAAGTACGACACAACAACGTCACGACACACGTGCGTGGTATCATTTCAACCACTCGAAACCCAAACGAAGGACCTGCCGATGACCGCATACCTCGCACATTATCAATCGCCCGCAAAGGCGGACGTGCGGGGCTCTGGCGTATTCGAGTTTGAAAGCGATGCGCGCGCTGGTTCGAAGGACAACCTGCACGATGCACGCATGAAAATGCTCGAGATCTTCGGCAAAGACGCCGTATCGTGGGATATCGAGCGTGTTGAGAAGAAAACTGCGAAGACGGAGACGCTCGATGGCCAGCTGACGCTCGATTTCCGACCCGAGAAGAAGCGCCGTCGACGCAGGACGAAGGAGTACTGGTAGATGGAACGTCGCGAGAAAAAAACCATCGCGAAGAATCGCCGCGCACTCCACGAGTACGAAATCCTGGAGACATACGAGGCGGGCATCGCCCTCACCGGCACTGAAGTGCGATCGCTGCGCGAGAACAACTGCCAACTCACCGATTGCTTCGCGCTCGTGCGCGGCGGTGAGGTTTGGCTGCACAACGTGCATATCGCACCATATTCGAACGGCTCGATCTCGAACGTCGATCCCGACCGCAAGCGCAAGCTGTTGCTGCACAAGCGCGAGATAAGGCTGCTCGAGCAGAAGACCCGCGAAAAGGGTTTGACACTCGTTCCGCTCTCGATGTACTTCAGCGAAAACTCGCTCGTGAAGGTCGAGTTGGCAGTTGGCCGAGGCAAGAAGACCTACGACAAACGTGAGTCGATTGCCAAACGCGACGCCCAGCGCGACATCGATCGCGCAATGAAGGAACGGTACCGTTAATGTGCTAAAAAGGGACTGTCTTTTTAGTTATTGCGAAGGAGCGAATCATGGCTGAAGAGTTCGAGAGCTTCGAAATCGAGGTTTCCGAAGAGGACATCCTTTACTACATCGAAGACGAAGACGGCAATCAAGTCGGATTCGCCGTCATGGAGGATGGCGAAGAAGTCGAATATTTCTTCGACGGCGATGCCGATGACTACGAAATCGTCGAAGACGACGAAGATGACGAAGTGCTCGAACTCGAGTTCTCCGAAGAAGACATCATCTACCGCATCGTCGACGAGAACGACGTGGAAATCGGTTTTGCCATCATGGAGGACGACGAAGAGGTCGAATACTACTACGAAGAAGTCGAGGTTGAAGACGTTCCCAAGCCTGAACCCGAACCTGAACCCGAGCCAAAAGAGCACGGCTATCTCTACAAGATGGCCTCGATTGCAGGACACACCGCCGACAAAACCCGTAAAAAGGCTGAAGTCAAGATCGACAAAGTACGCGGTGTCACTGAAAAGCAAATCGACAAGGCCACCGACGCCATCGAGGCAGGAAGCAAAAAGCTCAAGGAGAAGAAAGACGAGAGCGACCTCGGCATCACGCGTGAAGACATCGCCGAAACGACAGCCGACCTGAACGTCATCGCCAAGGAAGGCGCCGCCACTGCCAAGGAACTCAAGGAAGCATACGACGAAATCATGAACGACTTCGGGTTCCTCATGCCGAAAAAGATCAAGCGACGCTTGCCGTAGCCAAAAAAGGAATTGCCTTTTTGGTTGGCGCTTGTGACAAACGGAAGATTTCTGCTTTGATTTCGATGGTGGAGCCGCGGAGAATCGAACTCCGGTCCAACGCGAATCCCTGGTCAGGCTCTACAAGCTTAGTCAACGGTCAGGTTTAGGGGAAGCTCGGCACGCCGACAAGCGTTGCGTCCCCGAGCCGGTTCAATCTTAGCTTCGACCATACCGACTACGTGTCGAAGAGCGTTTCCCTAAAATGACATCGCACCCAGGGCGGGAAAGAACCTGGGATTGACGTGCCGACTTATGTTATGCGGCAAGGGCGAGTTGCCCAGTGTAGTTCTTTTTGCCAATTAATTTGACAGGACCCCTGTTTAACGTGGCGAGGAGACCACGACCTGCTCCTCACCTCAGACCCACGATGTCGAATCCAGTCGGCCCCATGTGATGAGCGGAAATCTTCCGTTGTCAAAGTGCGTTTGGCATTGTAGCACGGATGCAATGACAACCGAATTGCTGTTGCAATAACGTTTAAACGAGTTTGAAGCTGAGCGTGCGGGAACGGTGGTCAGCCTCGACCAGGCGAACTGCGACCCGCTTTCCCAGACGATACTGCTTTCCCGTGTCGGAACCGGTCAGAGTATGCCGCACCGGATCGAGCACGAAATACTCATGCCCCAAGTCGCCAATGTCGATCATGCCCTCCGCGGTATTGTCGAGCCGCACGAACAGACCGTACGATGCCACACCTGCAATCATGCCCGAGAACGACTCGCCGATATGACTCTCCATCAGCTCGATAATCTTCACTTCCTGCGACTCACGCGCAGCGCGTTCAGCCACACGCTCCATTTCGGATGAATGCTCGGCAATCCAGGGAAGGTTCGACACTTCCTGATCGAACTTCTCGGGGCGGCCTTCGAGCGCCGCCTTGAGCATGCGGTGCACGACGAGGTCGGGATAGCGCCTGATCGGAGAGGTGAAATGCGCATACGCATCACTAGCAAGCGCATAGTGGCTATCGAGCTCTGCAGAGTAGACTGCTCGCTTCATCGAGCGGAGCACGAGCGTCGTCACGAGCGGCGCCTCACCCCTACCACAGCACGCTTCGAGAACCTGGTTGATCACCTGCGGATTGCCAGCTACGAACGCATCCGCATCGATCGACTTGAACCAGGGGAATTCCTGCAACACGGGCACAAGTCCATCGAGGCTCTCGCGCGATGGCTTCTCGTGCACACGGTAGATGCAAGGGAACCCAGCATCCCTCAAGAAGCATGCCACCGCTTCGTTTGCAGCGATCATTGCCTCTTCGATGAGCTGAGTTGCGTCGGTGCGTTGCCGCAACACGATGTCGAGAGGCACTCCCTCGTTGTCGAGGCGAACCTTGGCTTCAACCGTATCGAAGTCGATGCCACCCGCGGCCTCGCGTCTAGCCATGCGCTTTTTGGCGAGGGACGAGAGCTGCAACACACGCTGATCAACCTCATCGGGAATCTCGCCCGCGTTGCCATCGATACATTCTTGAGCTTCGTCGTAAGTGAGCCGAGCGCAAGACCGAATGAGCGCTGGATAGACGTCGACATTTGCGACGCCACCATCTGCGTCGAGCACCATGTCGACTGTCATGGTACGTCGCGTTTCATGCGGGCGCAGCGAGCAAATGTCGTTCGACAGCGCTTCAGGCAGCATCGGCACGACGCGGTCGACGAGATACACACTCGTTGCACGCCGGCGAGCGTCCAAATCGATCGACGAGGCCCATGGCACGTAGTGCCCCACATCGGCAATGTGCACGCCGAGCCGCCATTTCCCATCGATGCAATCGATGGACACAGCGTCATCGTAATCACGCGCATCTGCTGGGTCAATTGTGAAGACAACACGATTCCGCAGATCGCGGTAACCAGCCGATAGGGCGCGTTGCTCATCTAGCTCCGCAGCTTCTGCCTCTTCGAGCGCCGCTGGAGAGAACGCTGTCTCAAGCTTGTGCCGTGCAACGATCAAGTCGATGGGAACACGCTCGTCATCACGGTCGCCCAGCACTTCCACAATCGTCCCAGTAGCAGCTTCTTTGCGACTTGGATACGTTGTCATAGCAACGCGAACGATCGATCCATCTGGTATGGTCGGGTTATCGGATAGCAGCGTGAAAATGTCGTACGGGATGCCAGGGTCTTCGGGAACGACAACGCCAAACGGCTCGGCGACTTCGTAACGCCCCACAACTTCAGCGTGAGCCCGCTCGACAACGCGCACGATGCGCGCTTCCCGCTTGCGCGTCGACTTTGCCGCCTTCGCAAGCGCCTTGCGCGACTGCTCCTGATGAACGGGTGATATCTCGACGAGATCACCATCGAATGCGCCGTTTACTTTCCCAGCGGGAATGAAATACTCACCTTCGGCGGTTTGCACGAACCCGTAGCCGCCACGTTTGAGCGACAGGGTGCCACGCGGCCGGGCTGATGCCGTGCGACGCGTGTTGGAACGCGATCTGCCCATGGCCTACTCCCGAACGAGCGAAGTCGCCACCCCGATGGCATAGTCTTTCTGCGCGTCGCCTTCATCGGTCATCTCGACCGTCACATCGGGTGCAACACCCACGCGGTCGATGTCGCGACCTTCGGGCGTCTTGTAATACGCCGCCGTATAACGGAGTGCACCGCCGAACGAAAGCACGCTGATCGTCTGAACCGAACCCTTCCCCATCGTGGTCGTGCCGATAACGGTCGCACGTTGGCTCTCTTTGAGAGCTGCGGCAAGGATTTCGGCACCGGCAGCGGAATTCTTGTTCGTGATCACGACGAGCGGAAGCGCTGTCGCAGTCTGGCTGGAAGCGTTCTTCGTGATGATGCCATCAACCGTATGGATTTCAACGACCGTGCCCGAACTCATGAACAAGCTGGCCATATCGACTGCCTGACTGAGATAGCCGCCAGGGTTGTCACGAACGTCAAGCACGAACGCACCCGCGCCTTGAGCTGTAAGTTCGGTGATTGCCGTCTGAACGAGCGAGGCGGAGTTTTGGGTGAACTGCCGCACCTTGATGTAGCCAACCCTGCGGTCGGCATCGTATTCGGTATCGACGTTGGCTTGGTCGTACTCGGCGCACATCAACGTCGTCGTAAACGTCTCGCCGCCATCAGCCTCGAGCGATTCGGGCCTGCGCCACGTGATTACGACCGTCGACCCTTTGGACTGGCTGAGCTTCGCGGCAACCTCGGCCCTCGACCAACTTTGGGAATTGTCGCCGTTGATCGACTCGACGAAGTCACCTTCTTGGATGCCCGCAAGCTGAGCCTCGGAACCATCGAACACATCGACCACATAAGCCATGCCGTTGTACTCGGAGAACAAGACCCCGATGCCAGCATAGCCCTCGCCCACCTGGTTCAGCAGCTCCTTATAGCGCTCAGCCGTGTAGTAGCGGAGATAGGGATCGTACGTTGCACCGGCAAATGCCTCGAGCGTCTTAACGGTCACCTCGTCGAGATCGTACTCGTCAAGGCTATCGTTTTTCAGCTTGTCCTCGACCTCTGCCACGCGCACCGACAACGAGTTGTACACGTCCTTCGTGTCGTTTTGATCGGCGATGTTGGTCGCAAGACCGGTCACCGTATCGGGGAATCCGAGACGTTGCAGGAAATACGGATGATCGCGCACGAGGAAGCCAGCAGCGAACATCGCACAAGCCAGAATAACAACGACGAAAATCTGTATTAAACGAGAATTGCGCGCACGTATTTTCTGCGTGCGCGCAGCAACTCGTTGGTTTTTCCCTTTACCGCGTTCGCTCATAGCGTCGGCGCCTCTGTCGATTCGTTACACCTTCAGGTAGCGACGCATGGCGAGCATCGACCCGATAAGACCGATTATCAGACCCGCAACAAGAAGAATCAAGTAGATGAACAAGAACGTGTTCGGAGCCACATCAATCGGCAGGAACGCAAGCGACGCTTGAAGCCTGGGCAACGCCAGATTGCGAATCAGCTCAATGCTGACGATGGCAAGCGCTGCGCCGATGATTGCGTGGAGCGCACCCTCCATCAGGAATGGCCCGCGGATGAAGCCGTTCGATGCACCGACGAGGCGCATGATGGCGATCTCCTTGCGGCGAGCCATGATGGCGAGGCGAATCGTGTTGTTGATGAACACGAGCGCGATGAACACGAGCAGGATGATCAGCGCAATGCCGATGTAACGAATATAGTTCGTCACCGAGAACAAGCGCTCGACCGTACGCTGACCGTATTTCAGCGAATCGGACGGGTTGTCTTCGTCGGCAATCTTCTTGAACTGGTCAGATGATTCGATTTGCTTTGCAACTTCCTCGACCTTCTGCGGATCGGAAAGCTCGATGTCGATAGATGCCGGCAGCGGGTTGCCACCCAGCTCGTCGACGATAGCAGCGTTCGACGACATCTCGCGGAATTTCTCGAGAGCCTGGTCCTTCGTCGTGAACGACACGCTGGCAACACCGTCAAGGCCACGGATGTAGTCTTGAGCGGCGGCAATATCGGATTCGCTAGCTTCATCGGCAACGTAGGCAGTAATCGAGACTTCGTTCTCGACCGACTGGACGACGTTTTGGATGACGGCACCGCCCATCAGGAACAAGCCAATGATGAACAGCGACAGGAAAATCGTGATAATCGAACCGAGCGTCGTGGACAGATTGCGCGCGAAGCCCTGGAGCGATTGCTTGAGGAAATAAATGAGACTAGACATCGAAACCGTACACCCCCCTCTGCTGGTCGCGCGTCAGGTGGCCGCGGTCGAGCGCGATAACGCGTCGACGCATGTTATCGACCATCTCACGGTCGTGCGTGGCAACAAGCACCGTGGTGCCCGTGCGGTTAATGCGCTCGAGCAGGTCCATGATGCCGCGCGACGTCTGCGGGTCAAGATTGCCCGTAGGCTCGTCGCACACGAGCAGCGGCGGACGGTTGACGATGGCACGCGCAATGGAAACGCGCTGAGCCTCGCCACCCGACAGCTGATCGGGCAGCTTGTCGAGCTTGTCCTGCAAGCCGACGAGGCGCAGCACCTCGGGTACCTGGGTGCGGATGACGCTGCGGCTCTTGCCGATAACCTCAAGCGCGAACGCGACGTTCTCGAAGACCGTCTTGTTGGGCAGCAGCTTGAAGTCCTGGAACACGCAGCCGATGTTGCGGCGAAGGTAGGGCACGCGCCAGTTGCGCATGGAGCCGAGATCTTCGCCGGCGATGGTGATCTTGCCTGAGCTGGGCTTGAGCTCGCGGATGATCAAGCGCACAAGGGTCGATTTGCCCGAGCCGGAATGACCGACAAGGAAGACGAACTCGCCGGGATAGATCTGCAGCGAGATGTCCTCGAGTGCCGGACGGTTTGGCTGAGCTGGATAAACCTTTGATACGCGATCGAACGCGATGACAGGTGCGCCTTGCTGAGGTAAATCGTCGATTTCGAGTACGGGCAGCGCTTCCGAGAGATCGGCAGCCAGCCGCCCCGTACGGGACGGAGCGCGTTCAAGACGCTGCTCTGCCCCCTGATTGGTGGCTTCAGTCACAGAATGCTCCGTTCGAATAGTCGTTTACTGAGACTGGTCGATTATACCAAGCCTATTTACGGGCGATAACCGTCTTCACAGCATCGTCAATCGCTATGGAATCGAGTCCATAAAAGACCGAAAGCTCTTCATAAGACCCTGACTTGCCGAAACAGTCCTTCATTCCGACGAATTCGATTGGTGCTGGATGTCGGGAAGCCAACAGTTCGGCAACGGCGGATCCGAGGCCTCCGACGATGCTGTGTTCCTCGGCAGTGACGACGCAACCTGTCTTGGACACCGAGGCGACGATGGTCTCGGCATCGAGGGGCTTGACGGAGAACGCATCTATGACTTCCGCGGAAATGCCTTGAGCCTCGAGCTCGACGGCGGCCTTCATGGCTTGCTCGACCTCGACGCCACAAGCAACGATCGTCACATCCGAACCCTCGCGCAGCACGTACGAGCGCCCGAGCTCGAGCTCGACTCCGTCGGCGTAGACGCATGGCACCGATGCGCGGCCCATGCGCACATAGAAGGGGCCGGGCGTGGTCGCTGCAAGCCTGATGGCTGCAGCAGCGGCCGCGTAGTCGGCCGGAACGAGGACGCGCATGTTAGGCAGCCCGCGCATGATCGTGATGTCCTCGAGCATCTGATGGCTACCGCCATCAGGTCCCACCGAGATGCCTGCATGGCTCGGGGCAATCTTGACGTCCAAATTGTTGTAGCACACGGTGTTGCGAATCTGATCGTAAGCACGGCCCGTGCCGAAGACGGCAAACGAGCCCGTAAACGCGACGTTGCCCGCAAGCGCGAGGCCAGCGGCCACATCCACCATGTTCTGCTCAGCGATGCCCGCATTGAAATGACGCGCCGCATATTCGGGCTTCGCATCGGCGAATTTCTTGGTGGTCGTCGAGCCCGACAAATCGGCATCGACTGCGACGATGGGAACGCCCTCATCTGCCAGCTCTACGAGTGTCACGCCGTAAGCTGCGCGCGTAGCCTTCTTCTGTTGAGCCAAAGTTGCGTCGGCGAGTTTAACCATGGGTGTCTCCTGTCTTACGCGAGCTCTTCGAGAGCCTGGGCCAACTCGTCGGCGTTAGGTGCTTTTCCATGCCAACTGGCTTGGTTTTCCATATATGAAACGCCTTTGCCCTTGATGGTGTGCGCGATGACGGCGTGGGGCTTGCCGTTGCGCGATGCCTTCGCGTCGTTGAGCACGCCGATGACCGCTTCAATATCATGACCATTGACTTCGGACGTCTCCCATCCGAACGCCTCGAACTTGGCACGGATATCGCCAAGGTCGCACACGTCGGACGTGCGACCGTCGATCTGTAATCCGTTGAGATCGACGATTGCAATGAGGTTATCGAGCTTGTTGTGGGCGGCAAACATGGCCGCTTCCCAAACCTGGCCTTCCTGGCACTCGCCATCGCCCAAAAGCGCGATGACGGCATGATCGTCGTTGTTGATCTTCAGACCAGCTGCCAAGCCACACGAAATCGAGAGGCCCTGGCCGAGCGATCCCGTGGAAACCTCGACGCCGGGAACGAGGCTCGAATCGGGGTGCCCTTGCAGACGCGAGCCGAGCTTGCGCAGCGTGATGAGCTCCTCGACCGGGAAATAGCCTGCATGTGCGAGCGCTGCGTAAAGCGCAGGCGCTGCATGACCTTTCGCAAGGACGAAGCGGTCGCGGTCGGCAGCTTTCGGGTTCTGAGGGTCGTGCTTGAGAACGCCGCCGAAATACAGTGCTGTCATTATGTCCGCGCACGAGAGAGATCCACCTGGATGGCCGCTACCGGCCTCGCCAATCATCTTGACGATATCAAACCGCAGATCGTGAGCAATGCCCTTCAGCTCGCTAGCACTCATAACGCACCTTTCTGTGCTGCAACCGTCAAAAGCATGGAGGGTGTTCGTTTGAATTCTGCGTCTCTCCAATCGCGCTCATTGTACAACGAATGTCACCTTTCGCCCCGAAGGCGCAATCAGATAATCAGCAATTCTAAAGAACTGCACACGACAAAGTTTCACAAAGTGGCACAGAGTTTCCAAGGGGGGAGGGGGCCCCCCGGTTGAAGGGACGCTGGCCCCCGGGGACC
>JAZLCO010000017.1:0-4571 GCA_045614225.1 Eggerthellaceae bacterium
CTTGTCAAAAAAAATGGCCCAAGGTCCCCCCAGAGAGCATTGCTCCACCCCAAAAAGAACTCTATCGTTTATTCCCGCTCGTTATTGCTCGCGAGGTAGAGCAGCGCGTTCACGATGGAAGCGGCGACGTTGCTGCCACCCTTGCGACCACGCGCGACGATATGCGGTACGTCGAGCTCGCAGATGAGCTCCTTCGACTCCACCACGTTCACGAACCCGACCGGCACGCCTACGATGAGTGCAGGCTTGACGGGCATTTCCCCCGCCTGCAGCATCTCGTACAAGCGAACGAGCGCCGTCGGGGCGTTGCCCACTGCGTAAATCAACGGTTCGCTAAGTGCAGCGGCGCGCTCCATGCACACAGCCGAACGCGTGAGGCTGCGTTCCTTCGCCTCGGCAGCCACATCGTGATCAGAAATGAAGTTGTGCACCGTACCACCGAATTTGCCGAGCACGCGCTTGTTGATGCCCGCCGCGGCCATCTTCGTGTCGGTCACAACCGAGCAGCCGTTGCGCAGCGCTTCGACGCCGATGGTCGTCGCATGCTCCGAGAATACGAGCGTGTCAGCGTATTCGAAATCGGCCGACGTGTGGATGACACGTTTGATGACGAGCTCGTTCTCGGGGTCGAGCATACGATCGCCTAGCTCGCTCGTGATGATCTCGAAGCTGCGCGTCTCTATGTCGGCTGGTTTCACAAACTCGAGTTTCTCCAGACTGCTCATGAATCCTCCTTGATCGAAAATCGGAAAGACATTGCCTTTTCGATTACTTCACACCTTCTTCGATGATGCGGTACACCAGCTCCATGTCCATGTTGTCGCGCATGACCTGCGCAAGCTTGTCGTATTGCTCTTCCTTGTAAGCCTTCATGTCGACAGCCTTCACGGCGCTGGCATCGAGGCCCTTCGCCTCGAAGAGCGCTCCGGCGAGCGCCTCGGCGCATTCCTTCGTGTCGAATATGCCATGCAGGTAGCTACCGTAGACGTTACCCTCACAGCACCCGTCAACGCTTTTGCCGCCGTCCTCGTCGACGAGCTTACACACAGATGCGCCACCGTCGAGAACGGTCGTGCCCATGTGAATCTGATAACCCTCGACCGCAGCTCCCGAGAGCTTCGAGAGCAGACCCCCCACTTGCGTGATGCGTCCACTGGAACGCACTTGGCACTTCTCGGGCTCGAACACCGTGCGAATCGGCAGCAGGCCCAAACCACGCATCGTTCCACCGCCCTCGGTGCCGAGCGGGTCACTCACCTCTTGGCCAAGGATCTGATAACCACCGCAGATGCCGAACACCGGCGTGCCTGCCGCTGCCCGCTTGAGCAGCACGGTCTCGACGCCCGATTCGCGCAGCCACTTCAAATCGGCCAGGGTGTTCTTCGTGCCCGGAATGATGATGAGGTCCGGCTCGCCCAAATCGGAAGCGCGTTGCACGTAACGCACGCCCACTCCGTCGATGGCGTCGAGCGCGATGAAGTCGGTGAAGTTCGACACCTTGGGAAGCCTGATGACGGCAATGTCGACCAACGCCTTGGTGCTGCGCACGTCCAGACGGTCGGACAAGCTGTCCTCGTCGTCGATGTCGAGCAGCGTATAGGGAATCACGCCTGCAACGGGAAGACCGCTGCGTTCGCGTAGTATATCGAGGCCGGGGTCGAGGATGGTCTTATCGCCGCGGAACTTGTTGACGATCAGGCCTTTCATGTGCCGCAGCTCGTCCTCTTCAAGCAGCATGAGCGTGCCGAGCAGCTGAGCGAACACGCCACCTCGGTCGATGTCGCCTGCCAGCAGCACTGGCGAGCTCACCATTTTGGCCATGCCCATGTTCACGATATCGTCGTCTTTGAGATTGATCTCGGCGGGACTTCCCGCACCTTCGATGACGATGACGTCGAAGCGGCTTGCAAGGTCGTTGTACGCCCGCATGATATCGGGAACGAGGTTGTGCTTGTAGGCGAAATAATCGCGCGCGCTCATAGTGTCGAGCACATGCCCGTTGACGATGACCTGCGACCCCGTATCGTTCGTCGGTTTGAGCAGGATGGGATTCATGGCAACCTCGGGCGGCACGCCAGCAGCTTCGGCCTGCACGACCTGTGCGCGACCCATTTCGGCACCTTCCGCCGTAATCGACGAGTTGAGTGCCATGTTCTGAGATTTGAACGGCGCTACGCGCAAGCCATCTTGCGCCAACACGCGGCAAAGACCAGCTACGAGCAAACTCTTGCCCGCTCCCGACATCGTGCCTTGGATCATGATCGGTTTCGCGGTCATGAGCACACCTCCCGTTACCTCTCCATATCTCCTGATGCGCTAAACGGGGACTGCCCCTTTTTAACACATGATGACAGCGCCGCAAGAAACGCTTTGTTTTCCTCTTCGGTACGCACTGCAATGCGGTACCAGCTGCTGTCGAGACCCACGAAATTCTCGCAACGGCGGATGAGGAAACCCTTCTCAAGCAGCGGGTCGTACAGAAGCTCATCGCATTGGAACATCAGGTAATTGGCCTCGCCCATTATGTTGCGCATTCCGCACGCTTCAAGGCCGCACTCCAACAACGCTCGTTGCTCGTCGACATAGGCCCGCGTGCGCTCCGCCCAATCGGAGACCCTGAGCGCTGCGATACCAGCAACCTGCGCAGGCTCTGAAACCGCCCAGGGCTGGCCTGCCGCCTCCAAGCGCTCGAGCAGCTCGACATCGGAACAAATGCCATACCCCAACCGAAGACCGGCCATAGCGTAGAGCTTCGTGAATGCGCTCATGACCAGCAGGTTCGGATATTCGTCGCACAACGGCACTGCCGATTCTTCATGCGTGAAGCCGAGGAAGCACTCATCGAGCGCGACGAGCACGCCCGTTTCGCGCACCTCGTCGAGGATGCGCACGAGCAAGTCGCGGTCGATGGTCAACCCGGTCGGATTGTTCGGATTGCAAAGGAACAGGATCCCGACGCCTCTCTGCCCGAAGCCGAGAATCGAGTCGGTCAGATCGAAGCCGTCAGCCGCCTTCAGTTCGTGACGAACGATTTCGATGCCGTTCTGTTCAAGCGCTTCTTCATATCCGGAGAAGCAAGGCGCAGTCACCATGGCTGCCTGCGGATGTACCGCGAAGCAAAGCCGCTGGAAGAGATCGCTTGCCCCCGCCGTGCAGATAACCTGCTCGGGACGCACGCCTTCATGCTCGGCGAGCGCTGCGCGTAGCTCGCGGTACTCACGGTCGGGATATACATCGAAATGCGCTGCATGCTCCCGTATAGCTTCAACGGATGCTAGCGGCATGCCGAGTGGGTTGATGCTGGCCGAGAAATCGAGCACACCTTTGTGCGTGTAGATATCGCCGCCGTGTTCGAAACGCTCCACTACCATCTCCATCTCGCGCTACTCGATGCAGCGCAACCATCATCACAAAGGGCAACGGCCCTTAAGAATTCTCCCCAAACGCCACGCACGCCTCGACGAAACGTACTGCCGAAGGCGGTGTTCCAGGCAGATACAGATGCGGATATCCCGCATACATCGTCGGCGTCGAGAAACCGCACGTCCACGAGCGGTCGGACTGGGGCTTCCGGGCAACAAATGCGTCGCCGACGTTTTCGCTATCCCAATAATGAAACTCGTGCGCACGCAGCTGCTCACCTTCGCGAGCGAGCAGCCCGTCGTGCGCCGCCTCGATTGCAATGTAGCCGAAACGTCCGAGCTTGTTCGTCTTGTACGACGAGCCGCGAACGACGCCAACCTGTTCGTAGGCATCTTCCTGGTCGTCTTCAAGCATCTCATGAAGGTACATGAACCCGCCGCACTCCGCAATTGTCGGAATACCAGAACGAATGGCTTGGGCAATTGACTCGCGCATCGACGAATTCTCGCTCAGTTCGCGTGCATGCAGCTCGGGGTAGCCGCCGCCAAGATAGATGCCGGAAACCCCTTCGGGAAGGCGGCTATCATGGAGCGGCGAGAACTCGACGAGCTCGGCACCCAAGTGCTGCAGCAAACGCAGTGCATCGGCATAGTAGAAGCAGAACGCATCATCGCGCGCCACGGCTATGCGCGGAGCGCGCGGCAGTTCGAGCGGCTCGACGCCTTGCCAGTCGGCGCTTTCCAGCGCTGGCGCCGTCTGCGCAAGCGCAACGAGTCCGTCGATGTCGACTGTTTCCTCCATCACGGCTGCAAGCCGATCGAGCTTCCCTCGCAAGTCGTCAACCTCGGCAGCTGTCACCAAACCTAGATGACGGCTCTCGAGGCTGCAATCGTCGAGCACGGGCAGATAGCCGTACACGGAAACGCCGGTCTCGTCCTCGATGAGGGATTTCAGACGCGGGTACAGCATGGGCGACACGCGGTTGAGAACCACGCCAGCCACCCGGCTGTCCTCGCGGAACCGCGCGAAACCTGCCACCTCGGCTGCTATCGAACGCGCACGCCCACGGCCGTCGATGACCAACACGGCAGATGTTTCGGTGGCACGGGCCACGTCCCACGCCGACGCTTTGTCGCTGACTGCGATTCCGTCGTAGTAGCCCATGACGCCTTCGATGACCGTGATGTCGCTGTGCAGGGCGCTGTCAG
>JAZLCO010000018.1:0-12107 GCA_045614225.1 Eggerthellaceae bacterium
TATTCCTCGTGGAATAACCAAAAAGGGACTGTCCCCAAATGGTTACGGGGCTTGGGTGTTACAGCAAGGTGCGGAGGTAGGCGATGATGTCGTCGGATTCGTACATCGCCTTGCCGTCGATGATCAGGCAGGGCGATTGCACTTTGCCGCCGATTGCGCGCAAGTCCTCGGCGTTCGTTCCCTCGGTCACGCTGCGGTGCTCGAGCTCGATGCCCGCCTGGTCGAGGAAGCGGTCGACCTTCATGCAGTAGGAGCATCCGGGCTTCACGTACAGGTACATGTTGTCGAACGTCGTCATGGCTAGTCCTTTCGGTCGGTTGCATCAGCCCAAGTGTACCAAGTTCACCGATCTGCATGCCACGTCGGTCCCGTTTCTAACGGGAAGTTGTCGTCGCTGTGAAAATGATAAGAATGCTTATAAATCTCAGCCTATGACTCTTGAACAAAATAAGGAACCTTATTAATATGGCAGCAGTTAGTAAGTAACCTTAGCAATGAGAGAAAAGAGACGAGTATGGCTATCAACAACGAAGAGCTCCTGGACAAGTTCGTACGCACCGGCATGGTCATGAGGCACATCGATGGCGGTCCGTGCCCCCACAAGCACGGCGGCCATGGTCATGGCCACGGCCATGGTGAGCCGGCCGATCGCGAGGGCGGCGAGCGCGGTGGCCACGGCCACGGCTCGCACGAGGGCCACGGTCATGGTCACGGTCACAAGCGTCACGGCCAGTCCCGCGTGCTGACCATGGTGTCCATGCAAGAGGGCATCAACCAGAAAGACCTGGCGTTTTTGCTGGGCATTCGCCCGCAAACGCTCGGCGAGATGCTGCAGAAGCTCGAGGAGCGCGGCTTGATCGTGCGCGCCAAGTCCGAAGCCGACGGCCGTGCCATCGAGGTGTCGCTGACTGACGAGGGTCGTGCCCGCGCCGCCGAGATTGCCGAGCGCCGCGCGCTTGCAGCTGCCGATTTCTTCGCCGTCCTGACCGATGAGGAAAAGGAGCAGCTGGGTGCTATCCTCGACAAGCTCGACAGCGAGCTCGACAAGCATCGTCCCAAGAGGTGCGCCCATCGCAAGCACGGCGAAGCCGCCGAGTCCGAGTCCGAATAGCGAAAATTTCCAACCAAACGGGGACAGTCCCCGTTTGGTTGGACGGCCCGCATCGGACGCCCATCGATGGCTCCCTCCTGATTTGGGCCACGTAATCAATGACTCTCTCGCTATTTGGGACAGTGGTGGACCAGATTCCGAGGGAGTCATTGGTTCAGGTCGGGGGCCTTCCCACCTGCTCGGCTTTTCATTTTTCAGGAGCACCTGGTACCATCGGACCGAAAAGCGGCGAATGGGAGGTACCGATGAAAAAGCTGCTGTATGTGGACTCGTGCATCAGGCGCGAGACGTCGCGCACCGAGCGGTTGGCGCAAGTTCTGCTCGGACGGCTGCTTTACGAGGAAGGCTACGAACTCGAGACGCTCGTGCTCGAGGAGGAACAGCTTGCACCGCTCACGGGTGAGCTCGTCGACGCGCGCACCGAGGGCACCAAGGCCGGTGATTTCAGTCATCCCGTGTTCTCGTATGCCAAGCAGTTCGCCGCGGCCGATGCGGTTGTCTTCGCGGCGCCGTACTGGGATTTCTCGTTCCCTGCGATGTTCAAGATCTATCTCGAGCTGTTGTGCGCTCAGGGTGTGACGTTCAACTACAGCCCCGAAGGCATTCCGACGGGGCTCGTCAGGGCCAAGAAGGCCTACTACGTCACGACGGCAGGCGGCTACGTGAGCGAATGGGATTACGGCTGGGACCAGGTCAAGGCGCTTTGCCAGCTCTATTTCGGCATAGGGGACGTCAAGGCATTCCGTGCGGAGGGGCTCGACATCGTCACGAACGACCCCGAGCGGATCATGGCCGACGCCATTGTCGAGTTGCGCTCGGCGCAGCTGTAGTCGGCGGGATCGAGGCAACGGTGCTGGTTTGCCTGTGATTTGCAGTTTTAGCCGCCTACTCGAACGACTGGGTTTTTTGGATGGCGTCGACGGCAGCTTTGAGCATGGCGATGTGCGGGGCGATGCTCTTGACGCGCTCGTGTTCCGTTTGCCAGATGAGGCTCACGGGGAAGGTGATGGGGTCATCGAGGTCGGCGAGGCGCTTGAACACCAGCTGAGGATGAGTTGATTTGTTGTGGCCGCCGGCAATTGCGATACCGCACCCGGCCGCAACCAAGTCGAGCACGGCTCGGACGTCCTGGTATACGATGCCGTCCCGATAAGCGTCGAGCATTCCAAATGCATTGTTCAGCTTCGTGGCGAGACCGGGCATTGCCGAACCTGGTATCAGGAAAATCTCGCGCTTAAGGTCGGCTCGGGTGATTTCCGCGGCGTCGGCGAGACGATGATCCGGTGGAAGCACGAGGAAGAACTCCTCATCGTAAATCGGGTAGCTTGAACAGCGTTCGTCGGTGCCGCCGAAATCGAGCGTGATCGCGTAGTTGATAGTCTTGTCCATGAGGCTCGGCTGCAGTTCGGCGACGGCCATCGGTCGAATTCTTAGGTTCACATCAGGCGCATGCTTTCCGAACCACTCGTGCAAGGGGCCGATAAGCGAGCTCGCGACAGTTGGCAGATAGCCGATTTCAACGACATCGCCCGAACGGGCCTTGATGGCTCGCATGCGCGCGAGCAAGCTGTTGTGGTCATTGACGACAATCGCGGCGCTGTCCCTGAAAACGCTGCCGGCTTCGGTGAGCTGGAGCGTGTTGCCCAGGCGCTTGAACAGATCCATGTCGATTTCATCTTCAAGTGCCGAAATATGCTTGCTCAGAGCGGACTGCGACATATGCAGCAGTTTCGCTGCCTCGCTGAAATTGCGCGTTTTCTCGAGCACCAGGAATTCCTGCATGTAGTCGATTCGCATGAGCTCCCCCCGAAATCTGATTGATATGCCAATAATAGCGCAAGGGGAGCGCGGCGATTCGGGGGAAGGCTAGCGACAATGCTTCACCTTCTGGTACTCGTCCATGATGGCGGGGCAGCGCGGGTCGCGTACGGCGAAAGCGTTGCCCTTTGAGGTGATGATGAAGGGGAAGAACACGTAGCCGCCGTTCACACCGTACTCGCGGGCGCAGCGGCGCGTTTCCTCGCGCCAATCCTCCTCGGTGGCGATGTCGAGGCATACCGGGCCGTTGGAGTCCCAGCCGCCTTCGATGACGAGCTTGCCGCGGTATTTCTCTTGTAGCGCCGGGATGTCATTCATAGGCTGCGCCGAGCTCCACATCTGCACGCCCATTTCGACGTAGTCGTCGAGTACGTCCTCGCACAGCCCGCACGTGTGCATGGTGAAGATGATGCCGTCTTCGCGCACTGCGTCGGCGATGCGTTTCTGGTAAGGCCAGATGATCTCGCGATACATCGCAGGTGACATGAACAGGCCGCGTGCGGTTGCGACGTCGTCGAAGTTTACGTACATCTCGATGTTGTATGCGTCGCGAATCTTCTTGTACAAGGCGATTTGATAGTCGGCCATGGCGTCGAAGAAGTCTTTGCAGTCGTCCGGGGAAGTCGCCATGCTCACAAGCAGGTTCTCGAATCCTATAAATGCCTGCAAACGCTCGAATATGCCGGTCGCCGCATAGTAGGTGATGAGCTTCTCGTCTCGGTTGATCTTGGCGAGTTCGGCTTCGGCCATGGGCCGAATGTCGACGGCGTCGAGGTCGGGGAACTTCACGTATTCTTCCCAGTCCTCGACATCGTCGAACATCACTTTCGAGGGGTCGGGTATGGCTCCGGCCGTCTCGATGAGCCATTCCACCCCAAAGCAATCCTTGCCGGATTCGGCGTAGGGATGGACGAACAATTCCTTGACGGGCGTGCCCACAAGCGCCTCAGAGTCAAGATACGTTGGCATGTATTCGGGATTGTCCCAGTGGATGGTCTCGAGAAGATTCTGCTTTGCGTTCATGTATTCCCCCACTACCGTTCGTCGATGGCCCGCTTGGGCATATGGTACGGTGCCGGCATTTCGACGCGAGGCGAAGCGATGCCGTCATGCGCTATTGGAATACGCCTTTCCATTCTCGAAACCGAAAACCCCCGCCGCGTGGTTGAGCGGTGGGGGTTCTTACTATGTGCGCAGAGGGGGATCTGGCGGTAATCACCGCCGCTTCCCGATTGTGATTTGCAAATCTGCTGGTTTCAAACGGTTTCTTCAGGAAAGGAGAGAGGCATGGCAGAGCAGGAAGTCATCAACGGTTTCAAGAGGGGGCAGCTCCCGCCGCGCGACCCCAAGGGCCGCAAGTGGACGGTGATGGCCGGCCAGCCGGCACCCGAGCCGCCGAAAGACGCGCCGGGCTTCGTAAGCGCGACCGACATTTCCGATACCGGCGACTACTTCATCAACAGCGACTACTAGGCCAATGGCGACACATCGAAGTTTTCACGTTCCAGGAGAGGAGAGGGCTTTGAATACTAAAGGTAAGACAGTCAAGAAGGGCATAGGCTTCTGCGCGACGGGCCTCGTGTCGAACATCTGCGACATCGACGTGCCCGAGGACAAGAGCAAGGTCACGCGCATCCGCCCGTACCACTTCGACGAGACGGGCGACATGGAGCGCCTGAACCCGTGGAAGATCGAGATCGACGGCAAGGTGCTCGACCCCGGTACCACCACCACGCTCACGCCGATCCAGCTCGCCTACAAGAAGCGCGTTTACTCCAAGAACCGCATCTTGTATCCCATGAAGCGCGTGGACTGGGACCCCAACGGCGACCGCCATCCCGAGACCCGCGGCATCAGCGGCTACGAGCGCATCAGCTGGGACGAGGCGCTTGACATCATCACCAACGAAATGCACCGCATCGTCAAGGAGTACGGTGTTGAGTCCATTTATGCTCAGGCCGACGGCCACGGCGAGGCCAAGATGGTGCACGGTACCCACGGCTGCCAGACGCGCCTGCTTTCGCGCATCGGCACCGGCAACTACGCCTTCCAGTGCCGCCAGGCGGACAGCTGGGAGGGCTGGTACTGGGGCGCCAAGCACATTTGGGGCATGGACCCGTTCGGCAACACCACCAAGAACACGAACCTCGCCAAGGACGTGGCCGAGAACTCCGACGCGCTGCTCATGTGGGGCGGCGACCCGGAGACCACGCCTAACGGCTGGGGCAGCCAGATGCCCGTGCGCTACCAGTACTTCCTGACCGAGCTGGGCGTCAAGCAGATCCACATCTCGCCGGACGTCAACTACTCCAATGCGGCGCACGCCGACAAGTGGATTCCGGTGCTCCCGAACACCGACGCGGCCATGCAGCTGGCCATCGCGTACGTTTGGCTGACCGAGGGCACCTACGACGAGGAGTACCTCAAGACGCATTCCATCGGCTTCGAGAACTGGGCCTACTATGTCATGGGCGGCGAGGACGGCATCCCCAAGACCCCGAAGTGGGCGGAGTCCCGCTGCGGCGTCCCGTCCTACACCATCAAGGCGCTCGCACGTTACTGGGCGCAGCACCGCGTGTCCATCGGCCACTGCAACGGCGGCAGCTACATCCGCGCAGCGTTCAGCCATGAGCCCGCGCGCTTGGAAGTTGCTCTGCTCGGCATGCAGGGCCTCGGCCAGCCCGGCTGCAACCAGATCCTGTTCACCGACTTCGCGCTGTTCGGCTCCAAGGAAGTCAACATGTTCCCCGGCAGCGAGGCCATCCCCAACGTGGGCGGCGCCTACCGCGGACGCGAGGACATCTGGCGCGAGAACCAGATCCCCAAGACGATGGTCCCGCAGGGCCTGCGCGGCGACAAGATCAACTGGTACAGCCACCTGGCATGCGGCCTGCCCCGCGATGACCAGTTCACCGGCCCCTTCGAGTTCCCGCTGCCCGAGAGCAAGGCCGGCGTGAAGATGATCTGGTCGGACGCTCCGTGCTGGACGACCTGCTGGAACGGCGGCAACACCTTCCAGGACGCCGTGCGCAACCCCGATATCGAGTTCTACATGATCCAGCACATCTGGATGGAGAACGACTGCAACTTCGCCGACATGCTGCTTCCCATCACCACCAAGTTCGAGGACACCGACATCGCCACCGACGGCGACAACGGCGCCTACAGCGTTGTCTTCTACGAGGAGAACGCCATCGAGCCGCGCGGCGAAGCCGTTTCCGACATGCACTTCGTGAAGATGGTCGCCAAGAAGCTCGACGAGAAGTACGGCGCCGAGCCTGAGTTCGAGAACATCTACATGAAGTACACCGAGAACGACATGACCGACGACGAGTGGATCCTGTCGGGCTTCTACTCGAACGTGGCAGCGCTCGAGATGTCCTTCGACGAGTTCAAGGAGAAGCAGTCCTACGTCGTTCCGTGCCGCAAGGAATGGGAGAAGGAGCCTGCTGGTTGCCTCGAGTTCTACCAGGATCCTGTCGCCAACCCGATGACCACGCCTTCCGGTCTGCTCGAATACTACTCCACGGCGCTTGCCCAGGTGTTCCCCGACGACGAGGAGCGCCAGCCCATCGCCAAGTGGATCGACGAGAGCCCCGAGCACAAGGACCGCATCACCTCCGAGCGTGCCAAGAAGTATCCGTACCTGCTCGTGAGCAACCACCCGCACTGGCGCATCCACGCCCAGTTCGACGATGTCACGTGGTTCCGCGAGATCCAGACCTGCAAGGTAACCGGCCCCGACGGCTACAAGTACGAGCCGCTGTGGATCAACCCCATCGACGCCACCAAGATGGGTGTCCAGACCGGCGACGTCGCCCGCATCTTCAACGAGCGCGGCAGCGTTCTGGGCGGCGTGTACGTGACCGAGCGCATCATGCCCGGCGTCGTGTACCAGGACCATGGTGCCCGCACCGACACCATCGTGGCAGGCGTTGGCGGCCTTGACCGCGGAGGCGCGAACAACCTCATTGCGCCGAGCGCGGTGACCTCCAAGAACTGCGCGGGCGAGGTGACGAGCGGTTACCTCGTCGGTTGCGAGAAGGTCGACGTGTTCGCCCTGGCAGAGAAGTATCCCGAGGCGTTCAACCGTCCCTATGACCCCGACACGGGCCTCATTGCCGAGACTCGCTTCAACCTCGACTAGCACAAGATTGGAGAAGACGAGATGAAAGTCATCAAATTCGACCACAACCGCTGCAACGGTTGCTACAACTGCCAGATCGCGTGCAAGGACGAGCATTGCGGTAACGACTGGCTGCCCTATTCCAAGTCCCAGCCCGACACCGGTCAGTTCTGGTGCAAGATCGAGGAGCGCGAGCGCGGCAGCGTGCCAAAGGTGAGGGTCTCCTACATCCTGCACAAGTGCCAGCACTGCAAGAAGTGCGCTCTCATCGAGAAGGCCCCCGAGGCGGTTTACCGCCGCGACGACGGAATCGTCATCATCGACCCGGTCAAGGCGGAGGGCATGAAAGAGCTCATAGATGCCTGCCCGTTCAACGCGGTGTACTGGAATGCGGAGCTCAACCTTCCGCAGAAGTGCACGGGATGCGCGCACCTGCTCGACGATGGCTGGGAGGTTCCGCGTTGCGTGGAGGTCTGCGGCCCCGGCGCGCTGACCTACGTCGACGAGGAAGAAATCGATGCCGACCAGGTCGAGTCGATCAACCCCGAAGCGGCAACCGAGCCCACCATGGTCTACGTCAACCTGCCGAAGCGCTTCATCGGCGGCATCGCGGTCGACCTGCAGGCAGACGAGGTTGTCATCGGCGCCAAGGTTGTATTGAAGGACAAGGAAACCGGCGAGACGCTGGAGACCGAGACCGACGAATTCGGCGACTTCTGGTTCCACCAGATCGAACCGCGCGAGTACAGCCTGTGCGTTTCGGCTGAAGGCTACACGACGCGTCAGCTTGAGGCATCGACGGTCGAAGCCGATAAAAACGTCGGCGTAATCGAGATGTTCGCGGTATAAGCCATCTTCGGCGACGCCGCCCCGTGTAGGGAGCAGGGGCGGCGTCGCATCTTATAGGAGGGAAAATGGGAGAGTCCAACGTTCAATTCAGGAAGAGCGTAAGACCCTGGATCATTCTTGTGTGCTGCTGCATTATGCAAGCCATCGGCTTCTACGTGCCTTCCATGATGGTGAGCGTGTTCATCACGCCGCTCATCACGTTCGGCCTGTCCGAGACGGCGGCCCCGCTGCTCTCGTATTACACGGTGCAGCTGCTGTTCTCGATTCCGGTGTTGCTGTTCGGCGGCGCGCTTCTGAAGAAAATCGGCGCAAGCTGGATGGTGCTTGCGGGTGCTGTGCTCTGCGGCGGGTCGTGGATCGCCTTTGGTCTGGCCCCGTCCATGCCGATGTACTACGTAACGGCAGCGCTGAACAGCTTGTACCCGCTGTGTTCGCTGTTCATGATTCCAGTGCTCATCAACAACTGGTTCTTCAAGAACAAGGGCCTGTGGACATCGCTCGCGCTCGCCTTCTCCGGCGTGGGCAGCTTTATCCTGAGCCCCATCATCACGGACATCATCATCAACAGCGGTTGGCAGACGGCGGCTATCGCCATGGGTGCAATAATGGCTATAGTCCTGAGCCTCATCGGCGTGCTTGTCATCCGCCTGTCGCCCATTCCGCTGGGCATTCTGCCGCAGGGCGCGACGCAGGAAGACGTCGAGGCGATGCTCGCTAAGGACGCCGAAGCAGACAAAGCAAAAGACCTCGACCGTCCCGGCGTTCCGTGGAAGACGGCGATCAAGACCCCGGCATTCGCGGTTCTCGTGGTCACCATGTTGCTTATCGGCGTTCTGAGCGCCTTCAACACCAACGTGAACACGATCGTCCAGTCTGCCGGGTATGGCGCAGTTGTTGCTGGTTTCACCATGTCGGCAGCTGCTGTCGGCCAGATCATCGGCAAGCCTATCGCGGGCGCCATCAAGGACAAGTTCGGCGCGGGCGCAGGCAACGCGTTTGGTTTCGGTCTTACCGCCGTGGGCATGCTCATCTACATTGCAGCGCTTTACGTGCACAACGACATCATCATCTACGCAGCGGGCTTCATCACGGGCACGGGTGTTACGGTGACGCTGAACATGCCGGCGCTCATCACCGACGATGCATTCGGCCTGAAGGACTTCGACACGCTGTATTCGATCAGTAGTTCGCTTCGCGCTTTGGGCTTGGCCATCACCAACCCCATCATGGGCACCATTTTGGACACGACCGGTACGTACCTGTCGGGCCTGATCATCTGGACTATCGCAGCAATCCTGGTCATTCCGGCCGCGTTCATCGCCATCAAGATGGGTAAAAAGCTTTGGGATAACGGAGCGAATTCCGCAGCGGCCACCGATTAAGGCGATTCTTTCCACAAGCTTAGGCGATGATCGCCGAATAGCAATGTGCGATCGCAACCATAGGGCAAGCGGGCTTCCGGCTTCAAGTTCGGAGGCTCGTTTTGCATTTCCGAATATCAGAGGCGACGAGCGCGCGGATGCAAATTGCCATGTGCTATGAGCGGTTGGAATACGCATTTCTATTTCGGAATAGCAAATGCAGCGAGGGAGGAGAAGCCGGCCCCGTTTTCCTACCATACCCTCAGAGAGGGGTTGCAGCACCGAAGAAGCGACAGGTGCAGCGAAGCTACGATTGCTATAACGAGGGGTGCCGTGCGTTCCATTCATTTCGGATACTTCGTAGTTGCCACGTTGGTGCTTACGAGCTTCATTCCGCTTTCGCTCGGACTGAGCTGTTCTGGGATATTCTATCCGACGCTTTCGGAAAGCTTGGGCGTTGAAAAGGGCGCGCTGAGCTATTACGTTTCGTTCATTTGGCTTGCCTCCCTCGTCTCGTTGCCGTTGACGGGCAGGCTTTTGAGCAAGTTCGATGCCCGCATATGCTTGTCGGCAGCTGTAATCGTCATCGCGGTTGCGTTCGTGTGGCTCGCCAACATGCAAGCTCTCTGGCAGTTCTATGCAGGGGCTTTCGCTATCGGGGTCAGCGTCGGCATGCTCTTGTTCCTAGCTCCTTCCACGCTCATCAACCGTTGGTTCGCCGTGCGCGCAGGCTTCCTGCTCGGCATCGTCATGGCGTTCACGGGGGTGGGCGGCGTCGTCTGGGCGACAGCAGGCGGCGCGATGATCGCGGCACTCGGGTGGCGCGCAACCTATCTTGTGTTCGCCGTGCTGACCATAGTTACTTTGCCGGCTACGATATTCATGATGGCCGACAGCCCCGAAGATAAAAACCTAACACCTTACGGTGCCGATCAGGCAAATGCTGCTACGGTCAAGGCGAAGGGCGTTTCGGCGAGCGCTGCATTCAAGATGCCCGTGTTCTACGTGCTTTGCATCATGTGCGCGCTGTTGAATGTGGGCATGTACGTGTACTTCATGATTCCGAGTTACGCCACGACATTGGCTGTTGGCATCGCCTTCCCCCTGCTCGGGGCAACTGCATCTTCGGTTGCCATGGCTGGGCAAACCATCTCCAAGCTCACGCTTGGCGCGGTCGGGGAGCGCTTTCCGCAGCGCGCGACCATAACGACGCTCATCTTCGGAATAATCGGCATTCTTGCGCTCAGATTCCTTGCTGAAAGCATTCCCGTGTTCTACGTGGCCACCCTGCTCTACGGCGCATATTACGGAATTACCAATGTCATGATGCCCATCTTTACCCGCCGTTGCTTCGGCGATGCAGACTACGCGCGTATTTACGCGCGAGTTTCCATGGTCGCCTCCATCACGAACGCGAGCGCTGCGTTCATCTGGGGCACGCTCATCGATGCAACTGGCGGTTATGACGTGATGTTTTACGGCGTTGCGGCGCTCATGGCCATCACCATCGTGACTGTAATAGCCGTTGGACGTATGCAAACAGTGAAGGGAAACGAAGATGAGCTTGTCTAACAAGGACAATACGCTAGCAACGATTTTCTACGAGAAAGCCGATTATGTGCCGATGACATCGGAGGCATTCAGCATGACGGGCGTCGGGGTGAGCAGCGTTACCGATTGCCCTCTTGCAGATGGGCTCGATATGTTCGGCGTGCCGTGGCGGGTGACGCACGAAGGCGCCATGCCCGAACCTGGCTTCGTCATGTTCGACGATATCGCCGATTGGGAAGATTACGTGCACGTGCCGGACCTCGATTCCATCGACGTGAAGGCGCTCGCAAAGGCCGACCTGGAACGTCGTCCACCCGATCGCGAGAACAAGCTGGTGCAGATCATGCGTCCAACTGGTCTTTTCCAGAGGCTCGTTGCGCTCATGGGGTTCGAGAACGCGCTCATCGCCTTGGTGAGCGACCCCGATTCGTGCATCGACTGCCTCGAGGTGATATGCGACTACATGGTGCGTTACAACGATGCGGTCATCGATGCATATGGTCCTGACGTCTACATTTATTCCGATGACATTTCGACGGCGAACAGCACATTCATGAGCATGGACACCTACAAGGAAGTGCTCGCCCCCTTCCATCGCCGTATCGCCGAGGGCATTCGCAAGCACGAGGGCGTCGTCGCCGAGTACCACGAATGCGGTCTGAGCGCGCCGGTCATCCCGCTTCTGGCCGACATGGGCTTCCAGATGTGGCATTCGGCCAATCCGGCTAACGACCTCAACGGGCTGATGGATGCGGAGCTCGCTGGTCGAATGGCCGTCGAGGGCGGTTGGAACCCGCATTGCGAGGCATCCTACCTGAACGCCCCTGTAGAACTTCTTGAAGAGGAAACCCGCCGTTGCATGCGTGAATACAAGCGTCCCGGCTTCATCTTCCTGCCGTTCGTGCTGAACGAGAAGGGCAACTCGATGGTCGTGGGCGACGAGCGCATGCCCAACGTCAAGGCTGTATGGGATGAGATGAAGTACTTCTAATTGTCGGAAAAAAGGAGAAAGGGGAGCCATGGAGTACAAGAAGCTGTTCGAGCCGCTCGAGATCAACGGGTGCGTTTTGCCCAACCGCCTTGCGGTCACCGCCGTGGTGGTGAGCCTGTGCACCGAGGAGGGCTACGCAACTGAACGCTACGTGAAGTATCACGAGGAAAAGGCCAAGGGCGGGTTCGGCTTGATCATCACCGAGGATTACATCGTGAATCGCCATGCCGGAGGTTACCTGCATGTTGCCGGCCTGTACGATGATGCGCAGATCGAGGGCCACAAGCAGATGACCGATGC
>JAZLCO010000019.1:0-39589 GCA_045614225.1 Eggerthellaceae bacterium
CGAGGTGACAATTGTTACCGATAAAAATCACCCCTCTTGAACTGGGCTAATGGAAGTGCTCTATTTTTCGGGGTGCGGTTTTTGACCTCAAATCCTCAGATATCCTTGATTTTTTGGCATTTTTACTTGAAAACCGTGCAAAGGTCTTTGAATCACGTTGAATAAGACCTGTCGAGCTTGATTGAGATATCATGACGCATGGACGCCAAGGATCTATGCGTGGACCAACGAACGTTAGCCAAATGAAGGAGACACGGTGAGCCAGGCGACGAGACAAGAATCCGCTGCTACCGCGCAGCTTCGTGACGCCATCGTCGCTTTCGAGCCGTTCAACGAGCAGGAAGCAGCTGATAAGCAGGTCATCTTACAAGCGCTCGACAACAATCCCAATTGTTTCGAGCGCAGCGCGCAAGCTCATATGGCGTGTTCGATCTGGGTTGTCGATCCGACTATGTCGCAGACATTGCTCGTGTACCACAACATCTACGACTCATGGAGCTGGATTGGCGGACACGCCGATGGTGAACGCGACCTCGAAGCAGTTGCTCTTCGCGAACTGCAAGAAGAGACGGGTGTTGAAAACGCCCGCATCGTGCCGGTCAGCCCAGGCAACATCTACTCGCTCGAAGTGCTGACTGTCGATGGTCATGAAAAGCATGGTGCGTACGTGAGCTCGCACCTGCATCTCAACATCACCTATCTAGCGATTGCCGATCCCAGCGAACATACCCGCATCAAGCCTGACGAGAACAGCGGCGTACGCTGGGTGCCCATCGAAGATGCCATTCGCTTGTCCACCGAACCATGGATTCGAGAGCGGATCTACCGCAAACTCATCGACAAGCTCGACCACGTGAAACTGTGACCGGCTGCTGTTAGAGCGCACCGATTGAAACGCCAAAAAGCGGCGCAAGACGATAAGCCAGCAGCAACGCTGCAACAGCGATGCCGAGCACCAACACAACCGTGTTTGCAACGCCTTTTGCGCGGCAAAGACCCAAGCTCGCATTGGCCTTGAATGGCCAGAACAGCTGGATGCCTTGTTTGTTGGTGATATCGAGCACCAGATGAGACGCATACCCGATCACGAAATACGGCAGCAAGGGCTCGCAGATCAAATAGAACGAACCGCAAAACGCCGCCATCCCCACGAGCGAATGGGTGAACGACCGATGGTCGGTATGTCCGCCCACAAACGTGAGCGCAGCAAACAAGACAATGCCTACGATCAACCAAACGCCGAGACTTCCCACGAGGTAATCGCAAACGCCAGCACCATACCAATAGTCGATCGCAAGAGACACCACCGAAACTGCTATGACGACGATGCGGCCTATGAGCGCATCTTTGTGCGCTCTGCTCGGCGTGATGTCGCAGTCTGCGATGATGCCGCCGATGCTACCGCCTATCATCGCCGCCACGCACGACTCGGCTGACCCCGTCTGGGCAATCACAAGCGCCGACGCAACGCCAACGGCTATGTGGGTCTTGCTCATCATAGTGTTTTATCTTGCACGGCTCGTGCTACGCCACCTTGATTGGATGACGAATGACGGTTTTAAGCTTCTCAGGCGCAGTCCGCCGCGCATCGCTCAGATAAATCTCGTGATGATGACGCGTGTCAGTGATATCGAGGGCATAGCCTTGGGCTTCCATGTACTCGTGCATCAGCTGAACGGTAGCCGGCTCGTCGTCATAGGGGCCGATGTGCATGCATTGCACGCAAAGACCCTCATCAACCCTCAGGAATTCAACCTTCGAGAAATCGGTCTTCTTCTTGCGCGAAGCCTCTTCAACTGCCCACGCGAAATCAGCCTCATCAACAAAATCGGGCAACCGAATGACCGAGATCCACTCGAAGAGCTCTTTGTGCGCGTAGTCGACGCCCTCGACGCCCTCCTGCCACCAAAAACCCTCGAGCGGCGGCACCACGTAATCAAAATAGCCTTCGATACGATGGTCGCCCTTTTTAGACATCTTGATAGTGAACGCAACACCGTAGAGCAGGCTCAATGCTTGTGCGTATTCGCCATCTTCTTCGTTCGGATCGCCCTTGCTGCGCACTGCCACATAATTCATGGGCGGCACCATAACGATACCTGGCCTCGTCGGCGGCAAGTAGAATTCCTTGTATTCCTTTTTGTAGTCGAACGCCATAACGCACCTACACTTAACGAAAGACGTACAACCTTGAAGGGTTCTCAATCATCGCCCGATGATGCGCTCATAAGCTGCGCAGAGACGTCGCTTGGCCTCCTTGGCTTCAAAAGTCCAGAAACGGAACATGTCGAACGCATGCGTATCGCCATGAAAGACATCGACATGCGCGTCGACGCCAGCATCTTGCAGATTGCGCACATAGTCAAGCGTCTCGATGAAGAACGGCTCGCCATCGAGCACGAAGGTGTAACACGGTGGGAGCCCGCTGAAATCGGTTTCGCGTGCTGGCGAGGCGTACTTCGGTACGCTGGCCGTCGCCCCTTCGCTTCCAGCTTCGGGAAGCCCATCCAGATAAAGCGACCAGCCCCAATGATTTCGCTCTGTGTTCCAAATCTTGCCATGGTTGTCACGCGATGAGAGCGTGTCCTCGCAGTCGAGCATCGGGTACAGCGGAATTTGCATTGCCACATTGACATCGCCCATGTCGCGCGCGAGCAAGCACGTTGCCGCCGCCAGCCCACCGCCAGCGCTTTCGCCCGCGACCACGATGCGATTGCGATCAATACCGAGTTCGTCGGCATGCAGATGCATGTAAAGCAATGCTGCATAGCAATCCTCGAGCGCAGCTGGATAGGGCGCGCGCAGCGCGATACGGTACTCAGGCGACACGACAACCGCACCGAATTCTTCTGCGAGCAGCTTTCCGCATGACACGTGCACCATCGCCGCCATGCCTACCGCATAGCCTCCTCCGTGAATCCACAGGATGCCTGGCCGCTTCGCTTGCTCAGTTGCAGGCTCGCCCTTTTGGCCCGATTGGTCGCCTGGACGCAGTACGATGAGCTTCAGCTTGCCTGATGGCGTATCTATGCGCAACTTTTCGCTTTTCATTCGCCTCTCCTATGCCAATTCACAAATCATTACTAATTCTAGCAACATTCATCTGCACACAATCACACAACACCGATGATGCTCAAACCACCCCGTCCTGCAGCGCAATAAACCTAAACGCCTTTGCGTTTGCCCTTCATTTTCTTACGCAGATACTCAGCCGTCATCAATGGGTGGTGATATGCCATCCGCGGAGCGGAATAGCGCATGATCTCCTTGATACGCTGCTGCGCCTCGCCGCGCTGGCAATGGACGTCACAATCCTGACAGTTTCCTTCATGATCGTACGGACATACGACCGTGCGATCGAGCGTATGGTTTATCGCCTCGCGACAAGAGGGACACAACCCAGCTGCATCTTTTACCGCATCTGCATGATGAGCCTTGCAGTAGATAAACCCAATGGCCTCAAGCGTGCGACGGTCTTTTTCCAGCGAACTCTTCATCTGTCTTTTCCAAGCCGATTCATTTGCGTCATTGTAACAAGCACGTGCGTGAACCAGACAGCGAATTAGCTGTCAGGCGGATTGATATCAGCAGTCCGACGGCTTGATTTGTGAAGAGAGTTTCACATGAGCGAAATTGCTCCTTGACCGCTTTTTCCGTTCTGCTAACATAGTCAACGCACTTTTCGGGGCATTAGCTCAGCTGGGAGAGCGCATGGCTGGCAGCCATGAGGTCAGGGGTTCGATCCCCCTATGCTCCACCACTAAAACCGCAGGTCAGACGCTTGTCTGGCCTGTTTTTTTGTCAGTCAAATGTCAGTCAGCGTTGGTTGACTGACATTTTACTGACAGGCGGGAAAACTTTCCAGCGAAAAATCGCCCGAAAAAGGGACTTGCTTTCGCTGTGGCGAATGTGGAAAACCTTGCTTTCGCTAGAGCGAATTGTTGCTACCGCTAGAGCGCAACCTATGCTGTCGCCACGGCGACAGCATCCAGGGGGTTGCTGTCGCCACAGCGAAACGTAATATCTTTATTAATCTTCTTTAAAACTAAGCAAATCTGTCAATGTACCTAGACGGAAATCCTAGGTTAAGATGACAGCCTGCGCTCTCTTTCGCTGTTAACGCAAATACGGCTGATTTCGATATAGGCTTCGCGAATTTTGGGATCGTCGCCGCCGCCGATGGTCATCAACGTGTCGTTGAAGGCATCTGTCACTCGTTCGCATAACGAGGATCCCGCTTGGGTTATGCACAGCAAGGTCGATCGAGGATCATCTTGTTCTTGCGCGTATTCGATCAGCCTTTGGGCATGCAGATGCCTTGATGCCGTTGAAATGTTCGGCAACTTTGCAAGCAACACGCTAGCAAGATCAGTTGCGCGCATTCCCTTGTCGTTCTCTTTTATCGCGAGCAACATCCGGTATTCCAGATTCGTTATGCTTTCTTTCCTGCAAAGCCTCGCAAGCTCCCGTTCAGCTCTTACGGCACCTTCCAAGCCCAGTCGAATGGCGTCGCCAATGTCTATGCCGTTGGCGAAAAGGGCCGTCTGCAAGGTTGACGAAGATTTAAGCCCAGCCGTAATCCATGAATGGGACAACAAGGTGACCTTGTCGAAAAGCGGTTTTGCTGGAAGCATCAGGTTCATCATCGCCATCGCCGCAGAAGAGCCGCCAGCTGCGAGCATCTTCGCGCCCTTTGCGGTAATGCGAAGATGCGCTGCGTAATCCGAAGTTTTTTGCACGGCGTTCAACTCGATGAGCTGCGCCACTGTTTTGCCCGCCTGGCTTCGGCTCAACGCAAGCTTTGTTGCGACGTCGGACGTGCTGGCCTTGCCCGCAAGGTCAGATATCAAACTGAGAGCGCGATACTGCGTGATATTGACGCCAGCGCTCTCGAGAACGGCGTCATTTGCGGCATTTACTGCCACGTTCCAATACGTTATGAGGCTCGAGGCAACCGGATAGTGCTCCATAAGCGCTCTGCCTTTACCTTGCAACGATTCTCTCCCTAAACGAACTTTAACCCTCTGGGAATCCTGGAACAAGGCATATCGGATTGCTCGTTACATAACCATCAAACCATTGTCGACGAACCAGAGCGCTCTGTACTCTTCTGCTATCGAAGCTGCGCAGCTACGGACGAGTTATTGGTTCACGAGGGGGTGTGGCGGGCGCATTGCGCGTTCACCGCGTTTGGGCTGCGGTTTTCCATCGCCGTTGCCTGGGTAACCCTCCGATTTGTCGGGATTGGAGGAATGGCATGACAAAGAATTTGAAGATGGTTTACACGGCCTGCCAGGGATACGGCTGCCACGAGCACTGCACCATCTCGACGTTCGTTGACGAAAACGGCGTCATCGACCATTGCGAACGCATGGTTCTGCCTGAGGAGATCCAGAACAACGAAGATCCCTATTACATCGGGGCTCGTTCCTACATATGCCATAAGGGCGTCATCTCGGGCAAGATCCCGTATATGGACGAACGTCTGCGCTACCCGATGAAGCGGGTGGGCGAGCGCGGCGTGGGCCCCGAGGCCTTTGAGCGCATCAGCTGGGACGAGGCGCTTGACGAAATCGCCGAAAAACTCGTCGAGCTCAAGGAGACGTACGGCCCGGGCTCGGTCATGATCAACGACTTCCCCTGCGGATACGCCGGGATGCCCTTCCCGCTGGCGTACACGCTCGAACAGCGCTTCAAGTTTGCCAACGGGTTCTCTTCCCTCGAATGGGAGGGCATCGACATCTCCGTCATCAAGGGTCCCGCGATGTTCTTCGGAGACGATACCAAGTCAGTCTTCACGGACACGATGAATGTCAACTATGCTGATCACGTCATCATCTGGGGCGGAAACGCCATAGGCTACACCCGCGGATCGCACACCACCCATTCGCTCATCAAGCTCCAGAGCGAAGGTGTGAAGCTCGTCGACATCGGCATCCTCTTTGATGCCACTGCGGCTAAATGCGACGAGACCTATCTGGTGAAGCCGGCGAGCGATACCGCCCTTGCGCTGTCGATGGCCAACTATCTCATCGAATCCGGGCGCGTCAACGAGGATTTCCTGCTCAGGAAGACGGTTGCCCCCTTCCTCGTGCGCGAGGACAACGGCAAGTTCCTGCGCGAGAGCGACGTCGTAGAAGGCGGCGACCCGGGCAACTACGTATTCTGGAACGTAGGGACAGCCGAGCCGGGATTCATGACTCGTGGCGTCCATGACATGGGCGGCGCCGACGTCGACATCGTCGCGAACGTCACCGTGAACGGCATCGCCTGCAAGACCGCGTACCTCCTTTTGAAGGAGCAGCTCTCCACGTACACCTTCGATTACCAGGAAGCCATCACAGGCGTTCCCGCAGCGCAGGCCCAGCACATCATCGAGGAATACGCCGACCACGAGAACGCCACCATCTGGGTGGGCGCCGGGTTGCGTTACAAGAACTCCACCGCTGCCGTGCGCGCGATTTCGCTCCTGGCGATGCTCACCGGTCATTACGAGAACAAGGCATGCGGCATGCTCATCGAGGGAACGCAGGACAATTTCCCCGTCATGACCAACGACATGCCCGTCATCTTCGGTTTGGGCCCGAAGATGCAGTTCTGCAAGCTTGCCCTTATGAAGGACATCATCGACAGTTTCGAGAACCCCGTTCCGGGACAGCAGGAGTACAAGGCACTCATCAACCTCTACTCCAACCCGGTTCACAACTGGCCTCCGCGCGAGCTGTGGGAGGAGCGGTTCTTCCCCAACATGGAACTCGTCGTGGTTTGCGAAATTCGCTGGACTGAGACCTGCGACTTCGCCGACTACGTGTTGCCTGACCTCACGACGTTCGAGCGCGAGTGCTTCTTCGTTCAGGGCGGTTACCTCATCCAGGGCGACCCCGCGATCGAGCCGGTCGGCGAGGCCCGCGATCTGGCGGAGGTCATCAACGAGCTCGCGGCGCGCATGGGCCTTGGCGAGGAATTCTCGTTGAGCGTTGAAGAATGGCAGCGCATGCGCCTTGAGTCGTCTGATCCGGCGATTGCGACCGTCGAGCCCAAGATTACGCTCGACCGCCTGCGTGAAGAGAAGCTCATCAAACTCAACGATGCCGGCCGCTGCTATCACCTGTTCAACGATGCCCCGATCAACTTGCCTTCCGGCAGGCTCGAGTTTTACAGCGAGACGGTGGCCGGCCTTCCCGGCGGCGCCCTCGCCGCGCCTCAGCCGGCGTTGATCGACGATGAAGAGCGGCGCGAGAAGTATCCGCTGCACCTGTTCATCGGGCGCTCTCGTTTCTTCATGCAGGGGCAGTTCCGCGAAATTCCCGAGCTTCGCAAGCTGTCTGGCGACGGACCGCGCATAGGCATGCGCAAGGAAGACGCCCTGGCTCGCGGCATTAACGAAGGTGACCTTGTCGAGGTGTTCAACGAACGCGGATGCGTAAAGGTTCCTTGCCACTTCTCGAACTTCATCCAACCTGGCATGGCCCACCTCTGGTACGCATATGGCGTTCAGGATTACGACCTTTCTGGCCCGGCGACCATTCTCGGCGCCAACCAGAACATCGACGAGGCCATCGATCCCGTTGCTGCGACGTGGGGGCCGTTCTGGCGTGGCCTCAAGAACGCCTCAGGCATGCCGGAAGCACTCGGCATGTCAAGCGGCGAAATTGCCAACGAGACGATTTGGGACGTACTTTGCGATATCAGGAGGGCAGAATAATGGCGAAGCGTACCATCCTTATTGACGCCGAGCGTTGCACGGGTTGCTGGACATGCGCCATGGTTTGCCATGTCGCGAACCACCTCGAAGAGGACGAATACCGTCTCCACGTCAAGACAATCGGTAGTGGAGGCATTGACGAGCCAGCAGGTGAGTTTCCGAATCTCAGCATGAGCTGGAGGCCCGTTTACACCAAGAAGTGCACGCTATGCGCTGATCGCGTGGCGGAAAACCTTCAGCCCTACTGCGTTCGCAACTGCCCGTCCGAAGCGCTGCTCCATGGCGATCTTGACGAAGAGGGCAGCGCGATTCAGAAGCGCTACCAGGAACTCCAGGCCAAGGGGCGCCGTGAAGTGAAACCCTATCCGTGGGAAGATTGTCGACCCGAGGTAATCTACATGGTCAAGGGCGAATAGAGCCGCTACAAGGGACTTTGGAAAGAATCTCTTGACGAAAAGGCGAGGGCTATACGGCTCTCGCCTTTTCCATGAGAAGGCCGCCAAAACGATCATTTAAAGAACTGAAGGATTGCTGATGCAATCGTCTCATGCACTTACATTCTTCAGTTTTCCTCCGCTGTTCTTTCGTGCAGGTGTTGAGAATCCCGACCGTCTGGCAGCCATGAGGTCAGGGGTTCGATCCCCCTATGCTCCACCATAAATTCCAAACCGCCGTCAGGCGGTTTTCTTTTTTCATCGAGCATAGGGGGATCGAACCCCGGGAGGGGCCAACAGCCCTGTGGGCTGTTGGCAAAGGAGCGCCGAAGAATACGGGCTGAAACGAGCAAACGATCGGCTGAAGAAGAAGCGCATCGTTTCCGATGCCCAAAGCCCTTACTTGATGATTTAGGCGATTCTCCTATGCGTCAGCCACATTGCCGCACCCGCAGCGATGATGCAAACAGTAATGAGCATCAGCGGAAGCTCGTCTCCAGTTTGGGGGATATTCGCGGCAGCTGCGATCGTGGTCACGGCTGGGGTAGGTGTCGGAGCAGGCGTGGGTGAGGGATTCTTCGAGATTTGCACATCCGTTGCAAGTGCGGGGTCTTTCACCCAATCGTCGCGGTTGACGACGATGGTGCCGCTGCCTGTGCCAAGCGTCTGGCCGATGACGTATATCACGTCATTGATTTCTCTCGCAGCATCCACCACCTGCACGTTGGGAGTCAAAATGGTCGCATTCTCGATGTTTATAACGCCGGGCGTGATGGGATCAACTGCTGGGTAGTTGCTGTCGTAGGCGAGCATCGCGTGATAGCCGGCGTGAGCGCTGATGTCGGAATTGTCGATGGTGATGGTAGCTCCGCCATGGTGGTATGCGGTGATTCCCGAACGGTCGCTGGTAGTGTTAACGGTGCTGTTGGAGATGGAAACGTCACCGTGGCTGACAACGCCGTGGCCGACGTCTTTGATCGTGACCGAGGAGTCTTTGATGGAGACAGGGCCGTCGCCCTGGATGCCGGCTGTGGCACCGTGCCCGGATTCTCCGTCATCGTAGGTGCCCGTGATGTTGACGGTTGTGTTCTCGATGGTGACGTTGCCATTGTCCTGACCCGAGCCGTTGTGAGCGACGAGCCCGTTATATGACGTGGCGTCGAGTGTGCCGCCGTCGCCGTCCTGGTCTGTGACGGTCAAGTTGCCTTCAGTAACGATAATTGCGCACCCGTCCATATCGGTCGGCTTAGCATTGTCGATGGTGTTCTTCCCATTTAGCTCGACGTTGAGGTCGCCGCCATACGCCTTGATCTTGCCGCCGTCGTAGTTGTCGAGCGCGAGAGCGTCAGCGCCGTCCCACGACCACGTGCCGCCATTGGAGCCAGTCCCTTTCGCCGCCTCGGTGATTGCGGGATTCTCGCCGACGACAAGAGACGTTGCGGCAAATGCGGTGCTCGGCATCAGCACCATTCCAAAGAGCGCGATGGCGGTAGCAACGCTCCCCACTCGCTTGAAGAGCTTGTTATCAGTGTGCATGCTTTCCTTCCTTCGAAAGCCCGCGGTCGAGGTCTATCTCCACGGATTTCTAGAACAGCTTCTTGACGCTGCCGCACACGCGAGCCTTCTCCTGCAGCTTGGGGGGCAGGTCCTTGATGCAGCTCTCGATGTCCACGGTCGACCTCCTCTTATTGCGGGCGTTTTGCCTTTCACTCTATTATACGTAGGCGGATGCGCGCCGTTTCAGGGAACCGCGCCAGACATGCAAGCCTGAAGTCGCAGACGTGCCCAAACGCACGAATCGCCCGATTCAGCTTCCAAGCAGTTGCACATGTGCTTGGAATTTCGGCTTCATGCCACTTAAACGAACATGAAAGAGACGAACAATGCTTTTCCAGCAGCGAGCTTTGCCTTTCGCCTAAGCACTTGCCGACCCAGCACGCTTTTGCCATCGCAATGCCCATGCCAAGACCATCAATACAATAAAACGACTCTATGGTACTTTCGTATAATGAGAAAGGATTCATTCTTCGAGGCCACGCCCAACAGAAAGGAGTGCAGCGATGGATTCCCATGATTCCAGAAAGCTACCCGATGAAGAGCTGATGCATGTCTCCGGGGGCGATGGCGAACCTCCAGCTCCCAACAAACCCCTTCCGCGCTGTCCCGATTGCGGAACTAAAGATTATGTAGTTTTACTCAGCGCCTGGAATAGCGAGGACGGCACTCATCTCTACATGGACTTGCTCTGTGAGAAATGCCATAACGAATGGACCATGCGCTATTACTAAAACTGTCGAATCGAAGCATGAGGTACACCATGCCCGTGAAATCGGACAAAGAACCGAGGGAGCTGAAAGATACCGGACCAAGACACGCGCCGCTCGTGGTCGCGATCACGGGTGCAAGCGGTTCGGGAAAGACAACCTTCGCTGAGCGCCTTCGCCAACGACTCGGCCGTGCATCTATCATGATCTCGCACGACGACTACTACAAGCACTTCCCTGAGATGACCGATGAGGAAGCCGCTGTCTACGATTTCGACAGCTTGGATGCCTTGGACAACGGCCTGTTCGTCGAGCATCTGGGTGCGCTCAAAGCCGGAAAACCTGTTGAGATTCCGTCCTATGATTTTGCAACGCACACGCGCGTCGATGGAGCCAAGCGCGTTGAACCAGCACCCGTCATCTTGGTCGAAGGCCTGCTCATCATGGCCGATCCTGCTTTGCGGGAATTATTCGACTTGATTATCTACATGGACACCGATCCCGATGTGCGGGTTCTCAGGCGCGTGGAGCGCGACTGCCTTGAGCGAGGCGCCGATATAGAACGTGCCATCAAAATGTATCTCGGAACGGCAAAAGATGCGCAGGAGAGGCACGTCGAACCTTACAAGAGCAAGGCGAATCTTGTCATCCCCGATGGGTCGGATGAGCTCACGCTCGAGATAGTGGCTCAGGGTATTCTCGGATTGTGCGGGCTGCAGTAGCGACGGCTATCGCAGCCCGCATGATCAATATCTCAGTTAGTTTTGTTCACCGGCAATCTTGTCGACGGCATCTGCAACAGCCTCAGCAGCAAGTTCGGCACCAGCCTGGACATCTTCGGGGGTCATGCTGGCAATCTCCGCAGCAGCCTTGCCAACTGCGTCTGAGACAGCTTCGGCTGCGAGCTCTACACCAGCCTGGACATCCCCAGGAGCTACAAAACCAGCCTCTGTGGCTGCTTTGTCAACCGCATCTGCCACGGCTTCGGCTGCAAGCTCCGCACCGGCAACCAAATCTCCGGGAGGCACGAGGCCAGCTTCCGCAGCTGCCTTGTCAACGGCATCTGCCGCAGCCTCGGCTGCAAGTTCCACGCCTGCTTTGACGTCTTCGGGGTCGATTTGGCCGACCTTTCCGTCGCCATCGAGATCCATATGCGATGCTTCCTCGACCCTGTCCTTGATGAACTCGTAAGCCGCATTGGCACCATCCGCCAACAGGTCGACAGCACTCGAAGCGGCACCACCGGCACCCTCGAGTGCTCCATCGAGGCCCGGGCGCTCGGTGCTCGCCCATTCATCAGCCTTCTCGGCGAATTTTGCGCTGGCGTTCACTGCGCCCTCAACAAAGGGTTTTGCCTGCTCGAATGCAGCTTCTGCCTTCTCACGGATATCATCCAACGATGTCATGGCCTCTCCTTTCAATCGGAACTATTGCCAAGTTTATCATGGTTTCAAATTCACAGTCACACAATCAAGCTTGCTATAATGCCGTGGAAAGCGCTGGCGTTTTATCGACCAGTAATCACATGACAAAAGATGGAGCAAATGGCAGAGGGCAGCACTCTACTGTATGGCACTAAAGAAGGAGATGGGCGCATGGCAGATGTCAGCCGTTTGATGAAGATGGCGCGCAAGCGCTCCAAAGAGGACAAGGCGGCTTCCCAGGCGAGGTTCAAGGAAATCCTCGCCATCGTGAAGAAATACGACCTGAAAGACGGCCTGACGCCCGAAACAACGGTCGATCTCATCCAAGACCTGGGCACGACCTTCGTCAAACTTGGCCAGATCGCCTCGACGCATCCCGATGTGCTCCCTCCTGAATACTGCGAGGCGCTCGGCGAGCTGCGCACGCACGCACGCCCACTCGATTTCGCCGATGTGAAATCGCAGGTCGAAAGCGAACTTGGCAAACCATTGGACGAGCTGTTCTCGGAATTCGACGAGACACCCTTGGGCTCGGCGTCTATCGCACAGGTTCATCGCGCAGTGTTGCCAACGGGCGAGATCGTAGCCGTGAAGGTTCAGCGCCCCGGCATCGTTGAAACGGTAACGAACGACCTGGCCATCATGGAGCGCTTGGTGGAAATCTTGGAGCTCGTGAACAAGGACAAAGGCGGCCTGTCTCTGAAAGAGCTGGTCGGCGAGCTTGTCAAAACCTCGATGGAGGAGCTTGACTTCACGAACGAGGAAACGAACCTCGTGCGCTTCTATGCGAACAACGAGCCACGTGAGGGCGTTTCCTCGCCGAAATGCTACCAAGAGTACTCGACGAGCGCGATTCTGACCGAGGATTTCGTCAGCGCACCGGCCATCGAGGGCATCAACGAGATGGACAAAACCGATGAGGAGCGCGATGCGCTGGCCTACCTCATTGCCCACAACTTCATGCAGCAAGTAATGGAAGACGGTTTCTACCACGCCGACCCACATGCTGGAAACGTCATGGTGACCGAAGACAACGGCATCGAATGGATCGACTTCGGCATGATGGGCACGATGACTTCGAGCCAACGCGAATCTCTCAAGCAATTGGTGCTAGCCCTCGTCAAGGGCGACAACTACGGGCTCAAGCGCGCAGTACTGAAAGTCGTTACCCCAACAGGTCCCGTCGATCACGCAGCGCTGCTCGAGATGTGCGAGGACGTCACCGGCCAGTTCGTCGACGTCGATCTCGACGAGTTCGACACCGGCGCGCTCATCACATCGCTGACAAGCTCCCTCACCGACGTGGGAATGGATGTCGACCCATTCCTCTCGAACCTAGGCCGCGGCTTGGTGACGCTGGAGGGCACGATCCACCTGGTGTCCCCCCGACTCAACATCATGTCGGTGCTGGTCGACTACCTGAAGAGCAGCTTCGATCCCAACAGCATCAACCGCGCAGCAAGGAACATGCTCGGTCAAGCAATTGATAGCGCCGCTGCCACGGTGACGCTGCCCACAAAGCTGAATGAGACGCTCGACATGCTGCAAAAAGGCCATGTGAAGGTCGGCATGCAAGTATCGGCGACCGAGAAGCTCTCACGCGACATACGCGCAGCGGCAGGCCTTGTCGCCCTTGCGCTCATCGCCATGGGGCTGGTCCTCGGAGCATGTATCTTGGGCTCGAGCGCCAACGCGGTCTCGCTGGGCGGCGTTCCGCTGTTCGGCGGCATCGGCCTCATCGTGGGCATTGTGCTGGGCATTTTCGTTTTCGTGAAAACGAAGCCCTACCTCAAATAGCGTTTCTTAAAACACGCTGGTGAAATAGCTAATCGGCTGCAAAATGAACGGACGCATACTTTTCAATCTGCATAATGGCTAACATGAGCAAAAAAGCATTAGAAATATGGGCAATTGTGGCGCTGGCATGCACGTTTTTCATGCTGTTCGTACCCAATTACGCGCAATACCAGCTCTCCCCCATCGCGCATTGGATCATGCCGGCATATGACCTTGATTCCGCGCAGTTCTCCATGCTGTTCTCCGCAGCGATGATCCCGGGCATTCTGCTGAGCCTGGTAGCCGGCTTGATGTGCGACCGATTCGGGGTGAAGCGCGTCGTGACCATCGCCGGCGCGATTTCTGTAGCCGCACTCATCGCGCGCATATTCGCTCCCAACTTCGGCGCCCTGTTCGTCTGCATGGCGCTTGCTGGAGTGCTCGCAACGTTCATCAACGCGAACATCGCCAAGATCATGGGCTCGTGGTTCCCTCCGGAAAAAGTCGGGCTCGCGGTCGGCATCGGCCTCGCAGGATCGACGTTTGCCATGCTCGTCGGCTTGGGCACGAGCGCCCTCTTCCCTTCCCTACAGGTCATATTCATATTCACCGCCGCGATGGCAGTTGTCGCACTCGTCGCTTGGTGGCTGTTCTTCAAGGACGGCCCCCGCGGCACGCAGAAGCAAGGTGCGCAGCAAGCTGACACTTCCCCCGCAACGCAGCCAACGCTTTCAGAGTGCCTGAAGGTCGTCCTGAAAAGCCGGAACGTGTGGCTCGTCGGCGCTGCGCTCGGCCTCGACATGGCTGCGACCATGTGCATCCTCACGTTCCTCCCTCAAGTGCTGCAAGCCACGCGTGGGTTCGATCCTGCCGCTGCCGGCGCTGTGTCCTCAGTGGTCACGTTCGGTAATCTCACAGGATCCATCCTCGCGCCTGTCATCTATACGCGCATCGGCCGTTTCAAGCCAGTCGCTGTCGTGTTCGCAATAGTGGCAGGAGCGGGCACTGCGTTCGCATGGCAGTTGCCAGATGGCCCGATCATGATGGTCAGTCTCTTCCTCACTGGTTTCACCTTGAGCGGCCTGATGACGATGTTCGTGTCCGTGATCGTGCTCCTGCCCGAGATAGGCCCGGTGTACGCGGGCACGGCCGGCGGCGTCTGCGCAACCATGCAGCTGTTCGGTGCGGTGGTCATTCCCTCTTACATCCTCGCGCCCATCCTGGGAACGAACTTCCCGATGCTCTACATGATCGCCGGTATCTTGTGCTTGATAATTGCGGTCTGCACGTTCGCTTTGCCCGAGGTGACCAAACACTTGGGAAGCGGCCCGACGAATGATGGGCCGCAGGGGAATGAGCCGGACAACGAGTAATTGAGCGGACGTCTTCGTTCTACGAGTTCCAGGTTCCGAGTTCCGAGTTTTCCGAGTTCCGAGTCATCCGAAGCGTCATCGACCTCCGTAGATGAGCTCCTTCGCATGCTCGGCGTCAACGCTGGTCACGTGCAAATTCTCGGGCTCGATGAAGATGCGCGTCGTCTGGGGGAACGCGCGTACGATCTCGCGCTCGATGCCATCGATGGCCTCGTCGATGGAGTCGCGGTCCGCCTGCTCGTCGAACGTGACGTCGATGGTCAAGAGCAGGTCCTGCGGGCCCAAGTACAGCGACAGGATGCGTCCGCAGCTGCGTACGCGCGGGTCGGCCGTGACGATGCTCGCAACCTTCACGAGCTCATCGGGCTTCAAGCCCTCGCCAATGAGCAGGCCTTTCGTCTCGCGAAGCAGGATGATCGCCACGATTGCAAGCAACAGGCCGATGAGCACCGACGCCGCGCCATCGTAATACGGATTCCCAGTGAGGTGCCCGAGCAACGTGCCCAGAAACGCCAGGAGCAAGCCGGTCAAAGCAGCAGAGTCTTCAAGGACGACTGTGAACAAGCTCGGGTCCTTGGCCTCCCTGATGAACCGCAGCGGCTTCGTTTCACCACGCGCGGCGTTGAACTCGCGCAATGCCACTGAAAGCGAGACGCCCTCGATAACGGCTGAAATGGCGATGATGATGTAGTTCAGCGTCGGATTGCCGAGCGTCGTCTCGGGTGTGATCGACGCGATGCGGTGAATGCCCTCGTAAATCGACACGCCGCCGCCCAACGCGAAGATCATCACGGCCACGACGAGCGTCCAGAAATAGAGCTCCATGCTGTAGCCGAACGGATGCGCGAGGTCGGGTTTGCGTTCGGCGCGCTTCATGCCGAACAAGATGAGCAGGCCGTTGCCCGAATCGACGATCGAGTGGATGCCCTCGGAGATCATTGCCGACGAACCCGAGATGAACGCTGCGATGAACTTCACGATGCCGATGGCGATGTTGGCCGCAACGGCCGCAATGATCGCCTTGGGGCTTTCGCCTGCTGGCCCTTCCCCTTCGACGCGCGCATCTTGCCCGTCGGGCAGCGGCGCATCGACCGGAATTCGCTCGACGGCTTCCAACTCTCGCTCTTGCATATGCTCTTGCATATCCGACATGGACTTGCTCCTTCGTGTGCTATTCGAGAATGACGAGGCGCCCCTCGACATGCGCATCGAGGTTCTGGTGCGTCGAGAAGTATTCCTCGAAAATGTTGTTGACGGACGACGCGACGACGCGCGGCTTCATGTTCGCTTCGACTTCGACAAGCGGAACGCCCATGAACTCGTCGAAGTTCTGGAAATGGTAGTTCTGCAGCGCTATGTCGATGACCTGGTCATCGGTTATGTCCTGCCCGTTGAGTTTGAACTCCTCGAGCGTGTGGGTGCTCTTGCGGTACACGACGCGCATGCCCTTCGAGAACTGGTAGAACTCGGTGTGGCCTTCCCATGCCTCGTCGCGCATGAAATGCATGACCATGCGTCTGAACTGCTCGCCCGTAACTTTGACCATCCACAGCTTGTCATCGAACGGCGTGTTTTCGAGCATGTCCTGATACTCGACGAGTGGCCCGAGCTCTTCCTTGCGGATCGAACCGGTCCCGATTACCATGACATCGAACGAGCTGTCCTCCTGGAGCATGTCGGCGTACAGGTTGCCAAGCTCGGTCTCTTCGATGCGCGATGGATGTGTGAGCTTGCGCGCAAAGCGGGTGAGCAGGCGCTTGTACTTCGCGTCCGTCTCGCCTTGGTACCGTTCTATCATCTGGGCCATGATCTCATCGATCGGTGCCGTCTGCTCGTTGATGGGCACGCACTGCCATTTGTAGCTTTCGATGCCGTTCGTCCACGTGTTCACCACGAGGTCGAACCTGCCGACGACTCCCGTGCCCGTCCCTGCCTGAACGATGGGAACGCCGTTCACGACCTCGGGCTCGTCCATGAACGTGTGCGAATGGCCGCCGATGATCAAGTCGATGCCCCAATGGGGGTCGAGCAGCTCGGCGAGTTTCCGGTCCTCCTCGATACCGATGTGCGTCAGCAGCACGGTCAGGTCGATTCTGCGCGTGCGATAGTTGTCGCAGATGATTCCCACCTCGCGGGCCGCTTCCTCGATGTCGACGAACGCGCCGATGACGGCCTCCTGCTTCGTCGAGGCTATGACCTCGTCCGTGAGGATGCCGATGAACATCACCTTGATGCCATCGATCTCGATGATGCGGTACGGCTCGAACAGGCGCGTGTTGTTCAGCGTGATGAAGAGGTCCGCGTTCACGATGGGGAACGTTGCGCACTTCTCGAGGAACAGCAAATGCGCGATGCCATAGTCGACCTCGTGGTTGCCGACGGTCGCGATGTCGGGATCGAGCACATTGACCAGGTCGATGGTTGAGAGGCCCAGGTATTCCGAATCGATGATCGATCCGCGGAACATGTCGCCTGCCATCACGTACACGACGTTGTCGGCCTGCCGGTGCGCGTTCTTGACATAGCCCGACAATCGCGCGATGCCGCCGGTTTCCATACCGTCGACGTCGTGGGGAATGAAATCGCCATGCAGGTCGTTCGAATGCAAGATGGTGAGCTTCTTCTTGGACACGGAGACTCTCCTATCTATCCAGGTAGCTCAATTATATGCGCTTGCGCAGGTAATCCCCTGGCTCGAGCGCAATCTGCGATTCGAATTCGTAGTGTTCTTTCGAACGGTTGGCAACGAGTTCGGGCTGCTCGTAGGAAAGCGCGCGCACCTCATCGAGCGGAAGGTCGTCGCGCTCGACGAACGGTTTGCCGCCGTCGGAAGGCGCCAAGCGCACGAGCTGCTCGACGGTCAGCTTCTCGCCCACCCCGCGCGGGGACACGACCTCGAGCTCACATCCCTGCTCGAAGCGGTTGTGGCACAACGCCGTGATGCGCCAGCGCCCCTCGCCGTCTGCGGCTGCCGGCGCGCATTCCTCGACGGTCGCCACGTGCAGGCATTCCTTCACGTAGCCGTCGCGCTCGGGCGTCTGCATCGCACGACCGTAGTAGAAGCCGGTCGAGTACGGCCGATGCGAGATCGTGTAGAGCTCGCGGTTCGCCGCCTGCGCGTCTCCCCCGTCGAGCACGCTGCGGTACGCGCCCACGACAGTGGCCACGTAGAACGCCTGCTTGTTGCGCCCTTCAATCTTGAACGAGTCCACGCCCGCCGCGGCGAGCTCGTCGAGGTGCTCGATCATGTTAAGGTCCTGCGCGTTCAGGATGAACGTGCCGCGTGTGTCTTCCTCAATTTCGAAGTACTCGCCGGGGCGCTGCTCCTCGACGAGCGCATAGCTCCAGCGGCACGATTGGGCGCACGCGCCCTTGTTGCCCGAGCGTCCCGTCATGGCGGCGCTCAACAGGCAGCGTCCCGAATAGGCCACGCACATCGCACCGTGCACGAACACCTCGATCTCGAGATCTTCGGGAACGCTCGCGCGCATCTCGGCGATGTCGGCAAGGCTCATCTCCCGAGCGCACACTACGCGACGCGCCCCAAGCGAATGCCACATGCGAGCCGCCTCGGCGTTCATGACCGATGCTTGGGTGCTCACATGCAACTCGACATGCGGCGCATGTGTGCGCGCGAGCGAGAACGCCCCCAGATCACCGATGATGAACGCATCGACACCGGCTGAGTCGAGCGCTTCCATGTACTCGGGCAATTGCGCGATATCGTGCGCGTCCATGAGCGTGTTGAGCGTCACATGCACCTTGACGCCTCGGTCATGCGCGTACGCCACAACAGAAGGCATTTCATCCAATTGGAAGTTGTCAGCCCTTGCACGCATGCCGAACTTGTCGCATGCGAGGTAAACCGCATCGGCACCGAAGCGGATGGCTGCCTTCAGCTGGCTCCAGCCACCTGCTGGCGCCAGCAACTCGGGTTTACGAGACATTTGGCCTGTCCCCAATGGCACGCTAGCCTGCGAATTCCACACGGGCACCCTGCGGAGTGTCCATGATGGTGAATCCGAGCGCGGCCATGCGGTCGCGCACGGCGTCGGCCAAGCCCCAGTCCTTCGCGGCACGGGCGGCGGCACGAGCGTCCAGAAGGGCCTGAACAGCAGCTTCTGCGTCCGTTCCGTCGAAGCCGGCCAGCTCGGTAGCCAAATCGATGACCTCGGCCGGATAGCCGCTGTCGGCGGCTTCTTCCCCGCCTTCCGCTTCCACATCGACGCCGAACACGCCCACGAGCTCGACGATCAAGTCGCGCACCTGGCCCACGAGCTGGGCATCGGCCGAGGAGAGCGTCTTGCCCGCGACGAGCGAGTTGGCCTTAGCCACGAAATCAAACACCTCGCCAAGCGCCTTGGGGCTGTTGAAGTCGTCGTCCATGGCGACGATGTACGCCATGCGCGTCTCGCGCAACAGCGTGTTGACCTCTTCCGCATCGATGACGTCATCGGCGCCTTGAGCTGTTTCGATAGCCCACTCGAGGTTCTTGACCGCGTTCTTGATGCGATCGAGTGCCACGCCGGCCTCGTCAACGCGTTCGTCGGAGAAGTCGAGCGGGCTGCGATAATGTGTCTGCAGCATGAGGAAGCGCAGCACGTTCGGGTCGACCGTCTCGAGGATGTCGCGCAGCAGGAAGAAGTTGTTCAGCGACTTCGACATCTTTTCGCCGTTGATCTGCAACATGCCGCCGTGCATCCAGTGATGGGCGAACTCGCAACCGCACGCAGCCTCAGACTGGGCACGCTCGTTCTCGTGATGCGGGAAGATGAGGTCGGCACCGCCACCATGAATGTCGAACGGCAGGCCGAGATACTTCTTCGACATGCACGAGCACTCGATGTGCCAACCAGGACGGCCTTGACCCCAGGGCGACTCCCACGCAGGCTCGCCGGGCTTGGCGGCCTTCCACAACGCGAAGTCGAGCGGGTCCTCCTTGCGATCCTCAATGCCCTCGGTGCGAAGGTCGCGATGGCCGGCTTCCATCTCGTCGACGTTGCGACCCGACAGCGAACCGTAGCTCGGGAACGAACGCACGCTGAAGTAGACGTCGCCGTCTTCGGTCGCGTAGGCATGATCGCCATCAACCAGGTCCTTCACCATGGCGATCATCGTGTCAATCTCCTCGGTGGCCTTCGGACGTATCGTCGGGTCCTTCACGTTGACGGCATGCATGTCCTCGATGAACGCGGCCGTGTACTCCTCGGCGACTTCGGCGGCGCTGCGGCCTTCCTCATTTGCCTTGTTGATGATCTTGTCGTCAACGTCGGTGACGTTCTGCACGAAGATGACGTCGTACTTGCGCCACTCGAGGTAGCGGCGAATCATGTCGAACGACATGAACGTGCGCGCGTTGCCGATATGGATGTAGTTGTAAACAGTCGGCCCGCACACGTACATCTTGATCTTGCCGTGTTCGAGCGCGACGAGGTCGACCTTCTTGTGCATTCTGGTGTCGTAGATGCGAATCATGGTTCTCCTTATCGGGGTTCGTGTCGTGATGGAAGAGTGAGTCGCGGCCCTGGCCCCCGACTCACTCGAGGGCTAATCGTTACATCGTGCGAGCAGGCACGTTGCATACGCCGTTACGCCTTCTTCTCGACCTTCATAGCCGAGGCGCTCGGTCGTAGTGGCTTTGACGCCCACATTGTCAACGGGGATGCCCATAGCTGCTGCCAAACTCGCGCGCATTGCGTCGCGATGAGGCGAGAGCTTGGGCTCTTGCGCGGCGATGACCGAATCGACGTCGATGATCTCGAAGCCCATCTCGCGCACCTTCGCTGCAACCTGCTCGAGCAACTTGATGGAATCGGCATCCTTGAACGCAGGGTCGGTCGGCGGGAACAACTTACCGATATCGCCTCCGCGCGTGGCGCCGAGCAGAGCGTCCATGATGGCATGCGTCAGCACGTCGGCATCGGAATGGCCTTCGAGCCCCTGATAATGCGGGATGTTAACGCCGCCGATGATGAGCGGGCGCCCGGGCGCGAATGCATGCACGTCCATACCAAGACCAGTGCGCAGCATGCGTGGATCGAGGTTCATCGCTTCCCTTTCTTTAACGGAATGAGTCGTTGGGACTGTCCCAATGGCTCATTTTTTTCCATACAGCTTGTAGACTGCCGCCTCAAGCAGCTCGTAGTCCTCGGGCACCGTGAGTTTCAGGTTGTCGCGCGGACCCTCGACGACCAACACGCGACCGCCGAGACGTTCGATGAGCGATGAGTCGTCGGTGCCGACGAAACCGTCGGACAGCGCTGCAGCATGCGCACGTCTATAGATTCCCGTGCGGAAGACCTGCGGAGTCTGGGCGTTCCAGAACACGTTGCGATCGGGTGTGCCTGCAATGACGCCGTTCTCGACGACCTTGAGCGTGTCGATGGCTGGATGGGCGACGACAGCACCGTCGGCGTCGAAATTACCCTTGACCATGGCGATGGTGTGCTCGATGAGCTGAGGCGTGACGAGTGGACGCGCCCCATCATGAAGTGCAACGAACTCGAACTCGTCGGGAACGCACTCGAGGCCGGAAAACGCCGACTCCTGGCGCGTCGGACCCGAAGGAGCCACGGCAATGGGCGTGACAAAGGGGAACGGGTCGATAGCGCGTTTGAGGTATTCCTCCTTGCGGTCCTCAGGGCACACGATGACGATGAGCCCCACATCGCCAACAGCGTCGAACGACTCGGCCGACCAGGTCAGCACGGGCTTGCCGGCAATCTCGACGAGCTGCTTTCCGCCCTCACGTCCGAAACGGTCACCCGATCCGCCAGCCAAGATGATGACTGCGGTCTTGGGATTCTTGTCCAGTTTCCCTTCAAGGCCGACGAGCGATCTGCTGAGCTCGTCAAAATCTATCGCGCCTGACATGAACGTCGGCGCATCCAGCTTCACATCGACGTTTTCCGTCGTGAGCATGGCGTTGTTAATGTTGGAGTCGGCTTGTCCCATATAAATCCACCTCATCAGGTTGCCATTTTTCTCCTAACGCACCATGATACGACAAAACGAAGGAGGCGGGCCAAAACCCGCCTCCTTATACATTTCTGCAACATGTGCTGTGGCACGCTGCTCCCTGGGAACTCTGTGCCATTTAAGTGGCACGCTGCTCCCTGGGAACTCTATGCCACCCGCCATCTCTCTGCTGCCCTAGTCGCTGGCGCCTCCGCTGGCCAAGCCGCCCTGCGGGATGCTGGCATTGCCGAGGTTGTAGTCGCGCAGCAGCAGCTCCGCCTCTTGAGCGATGGTGTCGCGCTTGCGCGGCTCGGGGATATCGCCCGAGCCCTGCGTGAACACGAGCTTACCATCCTCGGCGTCGACGTCGACAATCATGCCGCTCGTCCAACGGCCTTCGAGGATCTGCTCGGACAGCGGGTCCTCAAGCAGGCGCTGGATGGCGCGACGCAGCGGACGGGCGCCGAATGTGGTGTCGGTGCCTTCCTTCGCGATGAGCCTGCACGCCTCGTCGGTCAAGTTGATCGACATGTTCTGCGAGATCATGCGGTCGCGCAGGTCGCCGACCATGAGATGGACGATCTGGACGATTTGCTCCTCGGTCAGGCTCTTGAAAACGATGATCTCGTCGATGCGGTTGAGGAACTCGGGCCTGAACAGCTTCTTCATCTCGGACATGACGCGGCTCTGAATCTCCTTGTCGGACAGGCCCTTGTCGGGCTCCGACGAGAAGCCGAGCGTCTGAGTCTGGACGATGTCGCGCGCACCGACGTTCGACGTCATGATGATGACCGTGTTGCGAAAATCGACCGTGCGACCTTGGCCGTCGGTGAGTCGACCTTCCTCGAGAATCTGCAGCAAGATGTTAAAGACATCCGGATGCGCCTTCTCGATCTCGTCGAACAGCACGACCGAGTACGGGCGCTGGCGCACCGCCTTGGTGAGCTGGCCGCCTTCGTCGAACCCAACGTAGCCCGGAGGCGAACCCACGCGGCGCGAAACGGTGTGCTTCTCCATGTACTCTGACATGTCGAAGCTGATCAGCGCGTCCTCTGAGTTGAACAGGAACTCGGCTAGCGCCTTCGAGAGCTCGGTCTTGCCTACACCTGACGGGCCGAGGAAGATGAACGAGCCGGCCGGGCGGCGCGGGTCCTTCAAACCCGAACGCGAACGGCGGATGGCCTTCGACAGCGCCGTGACGGCCTCGTCTTGGCCAACGATGCGCTCATGCAGCACGCTTTCCATGCGCAGCAGCTTCTCGGTTTCGGCCTCGGTGAGGTTGGAGACCGGAACACCCGTGGTCATGGAGACGACGTCGGCGATGTCCTTGAGCGTGATTTCCTGGACGGACTGGCTCGACTTCTCCTCCCATTCCTTCTGGGCCGCCTCGCGACGCTCCTTCAGCTGGGTCTCCTCATCGCGCAGCTTGGCTGCGGTCTCGAAATCTTGGTCGGCGATGGCCTGTTCCTTCTCGCCCTTGACGCGGCGCAGCTCGTCGTCGATCTCGTGAATCTCGGGCGGCAGCGTCATGTTGCGGATGCGCATGCGCGCACCGGCCTCGTCGAGCACGTCGACAGCCTTGTCGGGCAGATAGCGGTCCTGGATGTAGCGGTTGGACAGCTGGACAGCCGCCTGCAGGGCGTCGTCGGTGAAATGCACGTGGTGATGGGCCTCGTAGCGATCGCGCAGGCCTTCCATAATGCGCACAGCCTGTTCCTCGTTGGGCTCGCCAATCGTGATGGGCTGGAAGCGGCGCTCGAGCGCCGAGTCCTTTTCGAGGTGCTTGCGGAACTCATCGATGGTCGTGGCGCCGATGACCTGGATGTCGCCACGCGACAGCGGCGGCTTGAGGATGGCGGCCGCATCGATGGAGCCCTCTGCCGAACCCGCGCCGATGATGGTATGGATCTCGTCGATGAACAGGATGACGTCACCGGCGTCCATGGCTTCCTTGATGCACTTCTTCATGCGCTCCTCGAACTCGCCACGGTACTTCGAACCGGCCACGAGCGCGGAAACGTCAAGCGTGATGATGCGCTTGTTGCGCAGGATGTCGGGCACCTGGTTCGACACGATGAGCTGGGCGAGGCCTTCGACGACGGCCGTCTTGCCGACGCCCGGCTCGCCGATGATCATCGGGTTGTTCTTCTGGCGTCGGCTGAGAATCTGCATGATGCGCTCGATCTCGCCCGCGCGCCCGATGACCGGGTCGAGCTTGCCTTCGCGCGCCTTCTTGGTGAGGTCGGTGCCGAACTCCTGCAGCATGCTATCGGACGAACCCTGGGCAGCCTGCTGCTGGAAGGGATTGCGCCCTGCGTAGACGGGACTCTGGCCAACGAGGTCGTTCAGGCTCGAGCGCACGTCGTCACCCGACTTGCCCAAGCGTGCCAGGACGTCGAGTGCCGTACCCTCGCCCTCACGCACGATGCCGAGCAGCAGATGTTCGGTCGAGATGTAGCTCTGACCCATCTGCATGGCTTCGCGCAACGCATTCTCGAGCACGCGTTTGACGCGCGGCGTGAACGACAGGTGGCCCGAGACGTCGGTGTCCTCGTCGATGACGACAATCTGGCGGATGGCCTGGATGACGTCATCGTACGAAACCTCGAGGCGTCCAAGCGCCTGAGCCGCCAAGCCCTCCTTCTCGCGGATCAAACCGAGCAGCAGATGCTCGGTGCCGACATAGGGCTGATGCAGGTTGCGCGCCTCGTCTTGCGCGAGCACGAGCACCTTGCGTGCCTTGTCGGTGAACTTCTCAAAAGACATACCTATCCTATCTCTCGCGTTTTAGCTCGTGAGAAATGTTAGCACTCCCGTAATAGGAGTGCTAACTTGACAACTTCTCGTTATGAAATGCCCATGAGAGCATTGGTCTCAAGAGTCGCTTTTCGACGGAATGCATGTCTTTGATGTCGCTCCTAGCGCTCCGAGACGTGCTGGCAACCGTCACCATACAGGGTATAACCCGAGCTGGCGACGATTTGCGCACCGTCCGAGGGGTTCAGCGCGATGAAGTTGTCGAGGGTCAGATGGTCGGGATCGGTTACGTTCTGGTAGCCGATGAGAGCAATCCAGTGCTCACCGTATTCCCAGCTGACGTGCGTGACAACCGGTTTGCCCGATGAAATCTGGTCGTAGGCCTCGCGCAAGACCTCCTCGTCGCTTCCGACACAACGGTACGACGAATTGCCGCCACCCCAATCCTGCCACGTGCAGCATGAACACGTGTAGTAGCTGTGGTCGTTCACCGTTCCATCCAGAACAGCATCCGCATAGGCACAGGCGTAGGACGGGCAGCAGATGGTGTGTCCCGACTCGTTCTGATTGCCAATGGCAGCAATGTCAGCAGGATCGTACGGAAGCACCATGTTGGTGCTCAAAGACTGTTCAACTTGCTCGGCAACCTGGACTGATATTTCTCCAACTTGCTCGACTTGAGCTGTTTGCACGACGGTGTCAGACACGGGCGTCTGGCCAATCTGACCTGCTGCAAGGTTGGTGTCCGCTGCAATTGCCACATTGGCCGTGAACAATGGAAGGAGTGCGATGCTGAGCGTTACAGGCAGCACAACGGAAGCGATGCGCGAAATCGACGTGCGAATGCTCCAAGCCGCCGCATGTGCGGGCTTACTAAAATATGTCATGGGATTTCCTCCTGGCCGATCGGAGGGGACGTTTATTCTTCGATTCCGACGAATCGGTCCGACCGGCACATACGAGCATAGGAGAGGATTTCGGGCGAACTCGATATGCACACGCTTTGCTCACTTCGGCTCGACAAGGTGGGCACGCAATCTGCATGAAGAATCAAAAACACCAGGTGAAACCCAATTTTTATTCGTTACCTTATCAACACGCTTCCTTCAATACCCATAAGGGGTTCACAAACATTAAAAGCCCTCCACAATCCGGGAGGGCTTTTGAAGGCAGAATCTATTGCTTCGCGTTCGAGCTTTTAGGCCTCGTCCCTCATCAACGGGAACAACAGCACGTCGCGGATGGATTCGCTGTCGGTCAGCAACATGACCAGGCGGTCGATGCCGATGCCGATGCCGCCAGCCGGGGGCATGCCGTATTCGAGCGCACGGATGTAGTCGCCGTCGTAGCCCATGGCCTCGTCGTCGTAGTCCTTCGCCGCAACCTGCGCATGGAAGCGCTCGGCCTGGTCGATAGGATCGTTCAACTCGTTGAAGGCATTGGCGTACTCGTGGCCGCAAATGTAAAGCTCGAAGCGATCGGTGATGTTCGGATCCTCGGGCTTCTTCTTCGCCAGCGGCGAGACCTCGAGCGGATGGTCGGTGACGAAAATGGGCTGGACGAGCTTGTCCTCGCACGTCTCCTCGAAGATCTCGGAGATGAGCTTGCCCTTGCCCCACTGCTGCTCGATCTCGATGCCCAGACGCTTCGCGATGGCGCGCAGCTCGTCGAGGCTGCGGTTGAACGAGACATCCTCGCCTGCACCCTCGGTCGCCAGCTCGATCATCGAGCGGCGCGGCCACGGACCGGCAAGGTTGATGGTTTCGCCCTGATACGGCACCTCGAGCGTACCGCAAGCGGCAAGCGCCGCTGCCTGGATGACACCTTCTGCCAGCTGCATCATGCCCTCGAGGTCAGAGAACGCGCAGTAGGCTTCCATCGTGGTGAACTCGGGATTGTGCGTCTGGTCCATGCCCTCGTTGCGGAAGATGCGCCCGAGTTCGAACACGCGCTCGAAGCCGCCCACGAGCAGACGCTTCAGCGGCAGCTCGGTGGCGATGCGCAGGTAGTAGTCGCGGTCGAGCGCGTTCAGATGCGTCACGAACGGTTTGGCGTTGGCGCCGCCCATGATTGCCTGGAGAAACGGCGTCTCGACTTCGAAGTAGCCCAGCTCGTCCTCCATGTAGCGGCGGATAGCCGACACGATCTTGCTGCGCTTCTCGAAGACGTCCTTGACCTCGGGGTTGGCAATCAGGTCGACATAACGTTGACGATAGCGAATCTCCTTGTCGGCGAGGCCATGGAACTTTTCAGGCAGCGGGCGCAGCGACTTCGCGAGCAGCTCGAAACGCTCGACGGCAATGGAGAGCTGGCCACGGCGCGTCTTCATGATTGTGCCCCACACGCCGATCCAGTCGCCGATGTCGAGGTCCTTCAACGCAGCATAAGCTTCCTCGCCCAACGTGTTGATGCGGCAGAACAGCTGGATTTCTCCAGTCGTGTCGCGCACGGTCATGAAGCTGACCTTGCCCTGCACGCGCTTGGCGATGATACGGCCTGCGAAACGCACGGCATCTTCGGTCGACTCGCCGTCCTCGAGCTGGGAATAGCCCGCCTCGATATCGGATGCATGGTGCGTGTAGTCGAAGGCGTGACCATAAGGGTTCTCGCCCGCCTCGATCATGGCCGCACGCTTGGCCTTGCGCACCTCGATCGGGTCGTCCTCGATCTCCTGCACTTCTTTGATTTCTTCAGTCATTCTCAATCTCTTTCCATGTAAAACAAAACGCCGCAGGTTGGCGTAGTAAGTCAGCGAGCGGCGTTCAAGTGCCCCGAATTTGCGGGAGAGCCCGACGACGCGGCCTTCGTGCCGCGAGGAGGGCTCGCAGCGCGAAGGCGGGGTGCCTGGGCGCCGCGTAGCGTCATTAGTGTTCTATCTTAATAATGTCCATCTCGATCTTGCGGCCAGTGGGGCCGGTGGTCTCGATGTGATCGCCCTTCTTGTGACCGATGAGCGCGCTGCCGACCGGCGACTCGTTCGAGATCTTGCCATTGGCCACGTCGCTTTCAGCACCGCCGACGATGGTGAACACGCGCTCACGACCGCTCATGTCGACCGTGACGGTCGAGCCGATGTTGACCTTGTTCGAACGCTTGGGGGTGTTGACAACCGTCGCTTCGGACAGGATGTGCGTAATCTCGGCGATACGCGCCTCGACCATGCCCTGCTCGTTCTTGGCATCGTCGTACTCGGAGTTCTCGGAGATGTCTCCGAACTCGCGGGCGACCTTGATGCGCTCGCCGATCTCGGCACGTTTCTCAGTCTCGAGGTACTGCAGTTCTTCCTCGAGCTTTGCACGCCCTTCGGGCGTGAGGATGAAATTGTCGTTTGCCATGATGTCCTATCCTTCGTTTTTTCGAAGCGCGCTCACGCGCATGGTTTCAGGATCGTTCGACGTGCAGTTGTTATTCGGCCGTCTCGTCGGATTGCGCTTTGACGACACGCTTGACTTTGACGGTCTTCTTGACGGGCTCTGCAGCAGCATCTGCGGCATCGGCTACATCAGCTGCCACCTCTTCAGCTTCGGCCTCGACCTCTTCGACAACCTCGGCGGCTTCAGCTTCAACTTCGGTCTTCTCAGCTTCCTCGGCAGCCTTCTGTTCGGCCTTCTCAGCTTCGGATTCGTCGAACTTCTCGTCGATCTTCTCCTTGCCGGATTCGACGCCCTTGCGCAGGCCCTTGATGCCCTTGCCCAGCGCATTGCCGAGCTTCGGAAGGTTCTTGGGCCCGAAGATGATGAGCACGACGACCAAAATGATGACGAGCTCGGGAATGCCCAGACCTAGAAACTTCATTGTTGTCCTCCTCGCTTTCACCGCTTTCGCGGTTCTGCAGGCTCGCTCCTAAGAAAAAAGGGATGGATCCAAACGAAACATCCCTTTCAACTTCGATGGTCGGCGCGACTGGATTTGAACCAGCGACCTCTGCGTCCCGAACGCAGCGCTCTACCAAGCTGAGCCACGCGCCGATGCTGTTCGACAGCGGGTGAAATATTAGCATAAATAAAAGCACATGTGAGAAAAAAATAATTGTTCGCCGTTCCACCATAAAAATGAGCCGTCGAGGCGACCCCGACGGCTCATCGAACACAGCTTCAAACTTGCTCGCGTTAATGGCGGAAGTGACGGTAGCCCGTGAACACCATGGCGATGCCCAGCTCGTCGCACAGCTCGATGCTCTCCTCGTCGCGAATAGAGCCACCGGGCTGGATGATGGCCGTGATGCCGAACGACGCCAACGTGCTGACGTTGTCTTTGAACGGGAAGAACGCATCCGACGCAGCAACGGCGCCCTTGCAAGCATCGCCTGCGCGCGTGCATGCGATTGCGCACGAATCGACGCTGTTGGGCTGACCAGGACCAACACCGATACCGGCATGGTCTTTGGCAACGAGGACGGCGTTCGACCTCATGCCCTTGACCACTTTCCAAGCGAACAGCAAGTCATCCATCTCCTTGGCGGTGGGCTTGCGCTTCGTCGGCACCATAAAGGCTTCAGGCTCCTCGGCCACGATATCGACGTCCTGAACGATCATGCCGCCGTCAATCGAACGGAACTCCAGATTGAAGGCCGGAGCGTCGATGCCACCCGTAGCCAAAACGCGCAGGTTCGGCTTTTCATGCAACAGCTCGAGCGCGCCCTCTTCAAAACCAGGTGCGATGATCACCTCGAGGAACAGCTCGTTCTCGTTGATGTGTTCGATCACCTCTGCGGTGACGATGCGGTTGGCTGCAATGATGCCGCCGAACGCGCTTTTCGTGTCGCATGCGAATGCACGGTCGAACGCCTCGACGATCGTGGAACCGCTCGCAGAGCCGCAGGGGTTTTGATGTTTCATGATGATCACGACGGGCTCGTCGGTAAACTCGCGCATGATTGCCCAACATGCATCGGTATCGAGCAAGTTGTTGTAAGAGAGCGGCTTGCCGTTGAGCTGCTTGGCATTCGCCAGCGAATGCGCGGTCGCCGTGGAGCGACGGTAGAAAGCAGCAGTCTGGTGCGGATTCTCCCCGTAGCGCAAGTCCTGCTGCTTGAACAGCTGGATGTTCATCTTCTCGGGAAACTGCTCCACCCCATCGAGCTTGCCGGCAAGCCAGATGGAAACAGCAGTGTCGTAGGCACCCGTGGCACGGAAGGCGTCAAGCGCCAACCTGCGACGGGTCGTAAACGTTGTTGCGCCTTCGTTCTCGCGCATCTCGGCAAGTATCAATTCGTAGCTCTCAGGGTCGGTGACAACAGTGACCGACTCGTGATTCTTTGCAGCGCTGCGCAGCACAGAGGAGCCGTCGATGTCTATGGCTTCGACCCCGGCACCAAACTCGGCGGCGTCGGCGACCGTCTCGTCGAACACGCCGAGGTTCACAACCACCATGTCAACCGTCTCGGCGAGCTTCGCAACATCGTCGATCGTGGTGATGGGTACGCCCGCTTCGGTTAGAAAACGCGCCGTGGCGCCCATCGAGAGTATTTGAGCACCGAATTCTTCGGAAAGCGCACGTGCAAACACGTCGATGCCAGCTTTGTCGACCACCGACATGAACACACGCTTGATTTGCGGATCTTTCACTTCGTGCCTTCCTATGGGAATTGCGTAATGGGCATACTTTACTACCGCATTGCTCCTATGGGGCGCAGAATCGAGCGAGTCAAGGGAATCGTCTTATTTGACGTGTTTCCTGGTAAAGTGACAGCATGACAGATTCTCGCAACAACGGACCCATCGATCGACTGGCGGCGACGCTCGCATTCGACGCGCCTGTCACGTCGGTGCGCATGGTCAGCCCCAAGCGAGCCCAAGCGCTTCGCAAGCTCGACATTTCGACCGTGCGCGACCTCGTGTCGAACTATCCGCGCCGCTACGTCGACATGTCGCACGTGCAAACCATCGCCCAAGCGCGCATCGGGGAAAACTGCACGATCAAGGCGCAGGTGCACGAGGTCAAGGTCAAGCGCCCCAAGCCCCGCCTCGCGCTTGCCGAGGTGACGATCGTCGACGCAACAGGCACGCTCATCATCACGGCGTTTCGCCAGCCATGGCTCGGCGACCAGCTTAAAAGCGGCATGGCAGTCGCCGTGTCCGGCAAAGTCGAGTTCAACTATGGGTTCAAGCGCATGACGAACCCCTACATCGAAGCGCTCGAAGGCACTGGCGAGGACTTCCACGGCATGATCATCCCCGTGCATCCTTCGACAGGCGCCATCAAGCAGGGCATGATGCGCCGACTGGTCCTGAACGCGCTCGACGAAGTCGCCGGCGTCATCGACCCGTTGCCGCTCGCACTGCGAACGAAATACCGTCTCATGAGCCGCAACAGCGCGCTTTCCTGCATCCACTTCCCCCATGCCATGACCGAGCAGGCCGAAGCGCGCCGCCGCCTGGCATACGAGGAAGTATTGTTGCTCGAGCTCATGCTCATGCGCGATGGGCAAGCGCGAAGCGACGGTCGCACGCCTACGGCACACGCCATCGATGGGCCGCATGCAAAGGCACTTGACTCCGCCGTGCCCTTCCAGCTGACAGACGAGCAACTCCAGGCTCGCTCTGACATCCTGTCACGCCTTGCTGCCGACAAAGCCGCCAATCATATGCTGCTCGGCGATGTCGGAACCGGCAAGACCATCGTGGCAGCGTTTGCGTTGGCCGCAGCTGCCGATACGGGCAGCCAAGCAGCGTTCATGGCGCCGACCGAGATCCTCGCGCGCCAGCATGCAGCCAGCCTTGGACCGCTGCTTGACAAGGCGGGAATCACCTGGGACATCCTCACCGGCTCGACGACGGCCGATGAACGCGATGGCATCATCGAGCGCGTGGCAACAGGCGCGACCTGCGTGCTGTTCGGCACCCACGCGCTCCTCGAAGACGACGTCGTGTTCGCCAATTGCACGCTGTGCGTCATAGACGAGCAGCAGCGGTTTGGCGTCGAGCAACGCGCCAAGCTGTTGGCCAAGGGCGAATGCCCCGATGCGCTGTTCCTGACGGCAACGCCGATCCCGCGCACGCTCGCACTCGCGCTGTTCGGCAACTTGTCGCTTTCCTATATCAAGCAGCGCCCGCGCAATTCGGCACCGCGAAAGACGGTTGTGCATACCCTCGCTGACAAAGGGCGCGCCTACGACGCTGCGCAGGAAGCGCTCGCACGCGGAGAGCAGGTCTATGTCGTGTGTCCACTCGTCGGCGAGAAACGGGAAGAGCCCGAAAGCAAGAAAGGCGGCAACGGCGACGAGGAAGATATCTACGAGTTCGCATCGATCAGCATCGAGGATGAACGCGACATGACGGGCGCGAATGCCACCGCTGCGGAAGCCGAGGCGTTGTTCCTCCAGTCGAAGGTTTTCGTCGACCACGAAGTCGGGCTCGTGCACGGAAAACTGCCCGCTGCCGAGAAGCAAGAGGTGATGGACCGTTTCCGCGCCGGCGAGATCGGCGTGCTCGTGGCAACGACCGTCATCGAGGTCGGTGTCGACGTGCCCAATGCGACCGTCATGATCGTCGAAGACGCAGACCGGTTCGGCCTCTCGCAGCTTCACCAGCTGCGCGGACGTGTCGGACGAGGCGACTTGCCCGGCGAGATGCATCTCATTTCGGGAACGAAGAGCGATGTAGCGCTCACCCGCCTTGCAGCGATGGAGCAAACCGATGATGGTTTCGAGCTCGCGTCATACGACCTTTCGCTGCGCCGAGAAGGCGACATCCTGGGCAACCGCCAACACGGCGCTTCACTCTTAAAACTCGTCAACGTCGTGCGCGACGGCGGGCTCATCGAAGCCGCACACGCCGATGCCGAGGCGATTCTTTTGGAAGACCCCACGCTCGAATCCGAGCAATATCGGGCGCTTGCACGTGAAGCACGCGTCGTGTACCGCTCAAGCGAGGAAATAGTCGGTGGTTAGTTTTTGCTGTGCCGAAAGGGACTCCGCCTACAGCAGTTCGGCTTATCAATGTACTATTTAGACAGTGCCTCACAAGCGGCGTCGTCCCTTTCGGCACAACAAATGGACCAACCTTCAAGATGGAGAGGTTTTCGACGATCGTATGCGGATTGTTGCAGGAACACTTAAAGGGCGTGCGATCAACGCGCCTGATGGGCTCGATACGAGGCCCACGACCGATCGTGTCCGCGAAGCGCTTTTCAGCTCCTTGTACAGTCTGCTTGGAGGTTTCGAAGGTCTTATGGTGCTCGACGCTTTTGCCGGCTCTGGCGCACTTGGCATCGAGGCGCTCTCGCGCGGCGCGGCACGCGCCGTGTTCTACGAGCAGAATTCCAAGGCTGCTGCCACGTTGAAGCGCAATCTGGAAACGTGCGGCCTTGGCTCCGACAAAGCGCAGGTCATCCGACGCGACGTGTTCAAAGCCGAGGGCGCCAGCTCGACTGCGCCATTCGACCTCGTGTTCTTCGACCCACCCTATGCGTACGACCCAGCAACCGTGCTTGCACTCACCGCTCAATTCAACAAGGGTGCAGTGGTCATTTACGAACATGCACTCGACTCGCGCAAACAGGTTGAGGAAGCAGCGCAAGCTGCCGGTCTCGAGATTTTGAACAGCAAGAAGTACGGCAAGACAGGCATTACAATCTTGGAAGTCTAGCCACAGAGAAACAATTATTTGGCTAGCACTAGAAAGGCATAGCATGAAACGAGCAGTGACACCCGGCACATTCGATCCGATCACATTTGGTCACCTGGACATCATCTCGCGTGCGGCGCAGCTGGTGGACGAAGTCATCGTCGCAGTCGCCGCGTCCGCGGGCAAGCAACCTCTCTTCTCGCTGGAAGAACGCACCGCCCTTGCGCGCGAAGCCACAGCGCATCTGCCCAATGTGCGTGTCGAGCCATTCGACGGGCTGCTCGTCGACTTCGCACGTGAGCAGAACGCTCAAGTGCTGGTGAAAGGCCTGCGAGCCATCACCGACTTCGAGTACGAATTCCAGATGGCAGCCCTGAATTACGATCTCGACCGCACAATCGAGACCGTCTTCATCATGTCTCCCCCGCAGTACATGTACCTCTCGTCGTCGATCGTGCGCGAGCTTGCGAGCCTGAACAGCAGCGTCGACAAGTTCGTCCAACCTCATGTGGCAAAGGCTCTCGCCGATAAGTTCATGAACTAGAATCACGGGTTGGCGTAGTAAGACAACGAGAAGTGGCACAACATTCCCTGGGAGCAATGTGCCACTCAAACACAAGAGGCCCCGTCAAACGGGGCCTCTTCGCATACTCAGTGCTTCAATTATTCGACCGACATGATGATCGGGTACAGAGGCTGTTCGCCACGTTGGGCGTCGATCTCGAGGTCGTCGTAGACCTCTTCGATTTGCTCGACCAGTTCATCGAGGGCCTCATCGCTGTAATCTTCGCCAGCGAGCAAGGTGAGGTTGTCGGCATCTTCGGCCTCCATCACCTCGAGCAGGCCCATGACAACTTCCTCAATCGACGAACCCACGGCATCAATCGATCCGTCGGCAATGCCGATGACGTCGCCGGCCGCAATCGGGTTGCCCGCTGCATCGTGTGAATCCTTGATGGCAGTGGTGACTTCTCCTGTCTTGACCTCAGAGTAGGCATCTTTCATAGCCTCGACGTTGTCTTCGAGCGGTGCTTCGGCGTCGTACTCGAAAAGCGCCGCAAACGCTTGCGGCACGCTCTTGGTGGGCACGACGCTGCAATTGACCTCGGCCAATTCCGCAGCGCTGTTGGCAGCCATGACGATGTTCGAATTGTTCGGCAAGATGATGACGTTGTCGGCGTTCGTCTTCTCGACAGCTTCGAGCAAGTCGGCCGTCGAGGGGTTCATGGTCTGGCCGCCCGAGACGACCACGTCGACGCCCAGGCTGCGCAGGATCTTCGCGTTGCCTTCGCCTGCAGCGACGGCCACGACGCCGGATTCCTTGCGCTCTTCGGGCTTGTCGGCTTGCTCGGCAGCGAGCTTCTCCTGGCGCTCGATGCTCTGCAGGTCCATGTTGTGGATGAACACCTCGAAGATCTGACCACGCTCGAGGAAGTACTCGAGCACCTTGTTCGGATGGTTCGAGTGCACGTGAACCTTGAACTTGGGATTCATGCCCACGCACAGCTCGCAGTCGCCCATCGTGGACAGGAAGTCGAGCGCCTCTTCCCTGTCGAGTGTCTCGGAATGGACGAGGAACTCGTTGCAGTAGCGGTATTCGGAGCCTTCCCAGTCGTTGATGTGCTCGATCTCGACCTTCGGCTCGGCATCGCGTGCGAACGCAAGCTCGTCGCCCATCGTGCCCTCTTTGCCGAGCAAAGCAGCCACGAAGCCGTCGAACAGAATGGCCAAGCCGAAGCCGCCGGCGTCGACGACGTTGTTCTCTTTCAGCACGGGCAGGAACTCGGGCGTGCGCTGCACCGATTCATACGCTTCGGTGACTATCGACTCGAGAGCCTCCTCGACCTCGAGCTTCTTCTTGCGTGCATGCTTGGCGGCAGTGGCCGAATCCTTCAGCACCGTGAGGATCGTGCCCTCGACAGGCTTGCGCACGGCCTGGAACGACACTTCGACGGCGCGCGCGAACGCAGCGTCAACCGCTTCAGTCGTCAGCTCGTCGTAGTCATTCGAGCCTTCGCACAGACCGCGCAGGATCTGCGAGGTGATAACACCTGAGTTGCCGCGGGCGCCCATGAGTGCGCCGGTGGTGATGGCGCGGCAGCCTTCTGCATGCCCTGCCCCGATTTGGAGCGAAGCGATGTTCTTGACAACCGATTCGAGCGTCAGGGACATGTTGGTGCCGGTGTCTCCGTCGGGCACGGGGAACACGTTAAGGCGGTTGATTTCATCTTTGCGTGCCGAGAGGTTCTTGCTGGCAGCTGCAATGGCGTTGAGAATATCGTTGCCGGTGTATTCGGACATGGATTATTTCTTCCTTCGTGAGGGACTATCGATAGTGGATGATTGCGGATGTGCTATTTGCGGATCTTGACGTCCATGACGTGAACTTCAACAGCGTCGATCGGCACACGTGCCTGCTCCTTCAACACGAACGAGACGGAGTCGATGAGGTTCTGGCACACTGCCTTGACGTTCGTGCCATATTCGACGACGACATACAGGTCGACGCGGACACCCGCATCGGTCGTGTCCAGCACGATGCCGCGGCGAAGACGCGACGGAGGAAGGATCTTGGCAATGCCGTCGGCGGCATTGGGAGCAACCATGCCCACGATGCCGTAGCACTCCATGGCCGCATGGCCGACCATATCAGCCAAAACGTCGTTTGCTACATGCAGTTTGCCCGGAATGGTCTCAGCCATTGGGAACATCCTTTCCGCACACGGGCGTTCACCCGCTTTTTCCTTATAACCTTATGAAGTATATCGCATATGGCGTATCTCTATGTTTTATCCATCCTGTTCGCATTGTGTGGACTCCAAAAAATCTTGGACGCTGTACACGGCATGTGCTATAGTTTCTTGGCTAGTTTGGAATCAACGGCATTTGCCGTGGTGAGATAGTAAAACGGAGTTGATAGATATGTCTAAGATTTGTGAAGTCTGCGGCAAGAAGCCGTCCGCTGGCCGCAACGTCAGCCACTCGCATCGCGTGACGAACCGCTGGTTCAAGCCCAACATCCAGAAGATCACGATTCGCGACAAGAGCGGCCATGTCCGCAAGGCCAACGTCTGCACCAGCTGCATGAAGGCCGGTAAGGTCGAGCGCGCCTAACTAACGTCGCACTATCGGCAATTGAAAAGCCCGCATTGCGGGCTTTTTTGCGTTGTAGAGCAAATGGATTCGGTCGGGGGAATCTATTCAACAACCAGCAAACGTTTGCAGTTGGGGCATTTGCCAAGCGGGGCCGACGCACGCAACTCGATGAGGCGGCCGCCCTCGATGCTTCCGCGGCAGATGCCACAGCGGGCATCCTCGGTGAGCTTGCCGATGGCAACGCCGCCGGATTTTGCAGCGGTTTTGTCGTAAAGAGCCATGAGGTCGGCAGGAAGCCCAGCTACGAGCTCTGCCCTCTTCCCCATCAAATCCTTCACCTGAGCGATGAGTTCGTTGTCTTCTTCCTCGAACGAGGCGCGCATGCGCTTCTCCTCGGCAAGGGATGCAGCAACGGCGCGCTCGAGCTGGGAGCGGACGCTCTCAATTTTGTCGAGGTTCACCTGCATCTCGAGCATCTGCTCCGCCAGTGTGTCACGACGCTTCGCGATGCCGGCCATTTCCTTCGATTGCGACTCGACTTTACGGTAATCAGTTCCAGAGGTGTCGATGAGTTCTTGTGCGCGCTTCTGCTTGTCGGAAAGCTGGCGGTCTTCATCCTCGACCTTCGTGAACTCGGCTTTCGCCTTCTTCTCGATTTCGAGTGCTTGGTCGAGCTTCGCAGAAATCTCGTCGCGCTTCTTGCGCAGCAGCTGAACTTTGACGCGCTGGGGCAGTTCGGCGCGTTGCTTCTTGATCTTCATGATCGCCAAGTCAATTGCCTGAATCTTGAGCAGTACCTCGAGGTCTTCGTACTCAAACTTCATTCATACGCCCCTTTCACGCTAAGATCCGCTGCTTGGTCCCATTGTAAACCCTTGAACTGCCCGTTGTGTTTCAGATGCGAGTCGAATCCGGCACTGCCCACTTCCCCGTCTGATCGACGATTGCAACCCGGTCGGAGGAAATGCCCGCATCGATGGCCGCCTGCGCGAGCAGCGCAGTCAGCGGGAACTCGCTCACATCGTGACCGACCTCGATGATGCGCATGCCAGCTTGCGAAGCGTCAAGCGCCTTGTGGTAACCGACTTCTCCGCAAACCAGGCATGTGATGCCAGCATCGAGGGCCGACCACACGGTCTCGCCGACCGAACCGTTGGCGATGACGAGTTTCTCAACCGAAGTCGTCGCATCACCCCACACGCGCGGCGCACGGCCGAACACCGACGTGCAACGCGCAGCAAGATGGGACAACTTGAAAGGCTTGTCGCTCGCACGAACCGAGCACACCTGCCCGAGACCTTTCTCGGGGCTTGTGGGGAACGGCTCGAGCACGCGCTCGAACTCGAGGTTCAGCATGCTCGCAAGCAAGCGCGTTGCCTCGGCGCTCACATCGAGTGCCGTATGGAAATTCATGAGTGCGATGCCGTTCGTGATGGCTGTGAAGACATTCACGCCTGGTGTCGTTGCAAGTTTGTGGGACGGCATGAACCGCGGCGGCGGGTCGAGATAAACGGGATGGTGCGTAAGCAGCACATTCGCACCCATTTTGGCAGCTGCCTCGATTGCGTTGCCAGTCGGGTCGAGCGCCACCGCCACCCCTTTTACCGTCTGCGCGGGATCGCCTACCAGCAGGCCAGTGTTGTCCCAGTCGAACGCATCTTCCTTCGGCCACCGCGCGAGCAGGGCAAGCTCGAGCTCGCCGATCGATAGCGGTTTCGCCTGTTTCGAAATGCCCCCAACATCGACTTTCGCCAGACTGGATGCACCATCTTCGATCTTGATCATATGCTTCGCCTCTCCATCACTCTATGCGTGGAAAAGAACGGTCCCAGTTCCGCGCATTCGGCTTATCGGATGCATGCTTCGAGCGCTTGCACAAAGCTTCGCACATCTTCCTCAGTTGTATACCTTCCAAATGAGATTCGCAAGGCACCATACGCCGCATCACCTGGGATGCCCATCGCGCGCAAGACGTGACTTGGCTCGAGCGAATGGGACGAGCACGCCGAGCCGCCTGAAACGCCAAAGCCCTTCTGGTCGAGACGCAACACAAGCGTCTCGCTTTCGTAGCCGTCGACGAGCACATGAACGATGTTCGGTAAGAATTCGACACTCCCCGCAGGCATATCGACTGTGCATTTGACCTTGTCGATCTTCGCCAATTCGGAATAGAGGAAGTCGCGCAAGCGCATCTGGCGCTCGCATTCGGGCACACGGTTCTCGAGCGCGGCATGACACGCTGCCGCGAAACCTGCGATACCGCAGACGTTCTGGGTGCTCGAACGCAACCCACCCTCTTGGCCACCGCCGACGAGCAGGGCTTCGATGGGCGTACGTGCTTTGAGGTACAGGGCGCCCACTCCCTTCGGTCCGCCGATCTTGTGCGCTGCAAACGACGCCGCATCGACCCCGAGCGTACCGAAATCGAGTGGCACCTTCGCAAGCGCCTGCACCGCATCCGTATGAAAGAGCGCACCCGAATTGTGTGCCAGTTTCGCCAATTCGGGAATCGGCTGCACAGCGCCAATCTCGCTGTTCGCCATCTGCACCGAAACGAGCACAGTCGAATCGGTCAGTTGAGCTTCGAGCGTTTCCGGTGATATGAAGCCACGGCGATCGGGCTTGAGGAACACGACATCGAAGCCTTCCTTGGCAAGCTTGCGGGCAGCCACGATGACTGCGTCATGTTCGATTTCGGTCGTAACGACACGCGGAACGAAGTCGTTTGCGCCACGGCGCGAGCGGCGCTTCTGCGCGCATGCACGCGCGATTCCCAAGATGGCCATGTTGTCGGCTTCGGTGGCACCCGACGTGAAGATTATTTCGCTGGGACGGGATGCGCCCAAGTCGCGGGACATCTGGCGTCGCGCGAGTTCCATCGCCTCGAAAGCCGCGCGCCCGGGAGCATGCAGCGAGTTGGCGTTCAGCCCCAATGCGATGTTTGCAGGCCCCGGCTCGAGATACGGCTTCATAGCCGCAGCAGCCTCTTCGCCAAGTGGCGCCGTGGCCGCCCAGTCGAGGTATACGTAATTGTCAGGAACCTGTATGGTCATGCCTCGCTCCATTCCATTCGCGCACGGGGCACGAGATAACAGGGACGCAAGCTATCGTCTCGCGCGTCCCTTTCATTCATCAATTGAGAGCTGCAAGTCGGGCATCGTTGCCAAGTTGCGCGATCTGCGCGATGGCAGCTTTCGGGTCGTCGGCAGCGTACACGGCGGTGCCCCACACGATGA
>JAZLCO010000020.1:0-5664 GCA_045614225.1 Eggerthellaceae bacterium
CGCTGATCACGAACACGATCACGGTACCGCAGGCAGCGAGTGCCAAGCCGCCGTAGCGTTGGTCGGCGGTCAGCATCAGGAACGTGGATGCGAAATGCGAGAAGTCGAAGTTGAACAGCGTGTTGCGGAACGCCGTGAGCACGTCGCGGAACTCGACGATACGGTCGAAGTACCAACCGATGTTCACGACGATGAACGTGCGCACGATGCAAAACACGTGGTGCGCGCGGCCTTCCATGTTGACGTGCAGCGCCTTGTTCATGCGGTCCCACAAAGGTGTGAGCAGGTCACTTGCGGCGATGACCAAGCCGTTGTACAAGCCCCACAGGATGAAATGCGATTCAGCGCTATGCCATAGGCCTACGACAAAGAACACGATGATGTTGGCAACACATGCCGGCAACATGCGTCCGATATGCTGGCCGCAGTGGGCGGTGAGCCATTTGCCCCATGCGCGCACGCCTGGCAGCAATGCGAACGGATAGAAGATGTAGTCGCGCATCCAAGCTCCCAGCGTGATGTGCCAGCGACGCCAGAAGTCGCCGAGCGAAATCGAGAAGTACGGCTGACGGAAGTTGGGCGCCATCTCGATACCGAACATCTTCGCGAAGCCGAGCACCATGTCGATGCCGCCCGAGAAGTCGGCGTATTGGTAGATGGCGTACAACAGGATGCCGAACACGATAAGCGAGCCAGGTGTGTTGGCGTTGATGTTGTCGAGAATCAGGTTCACATAGAGGAACAACGTGTTGGCAATCGCGAATTTCTTGAGGGCGCCGTAACCCACTTGCACAAGGCCGCGCCTGATGTTTTCGGCCTGCAGGGCGTGCCGTTCGTAGAGTTGATGGGCCAACGCGTCGAAGCGGTTGATCGGGCCTTGGATGAGCTGCGGGAAGAACGACACGAACAGCAGGTACTTGGCGAAATTGCGCTCGGGGTCATACTTGCCGTTGTAGGTGTCGATGACGTAGCTGATCGATTGGAACGTGTAGAACGAGATGCCGAGCGGCAGCAAGATGCCCGCACTCCAGCCGCTGTCAGGCGCGATGTAGCCGACGAGCGTCGTCGCGTACTTGATGTAGGTGAGTACGCCGAAGTTCAAGAGCAACGTCGCTGCCAGCACGATGCGCTTGCGGTTCGTGCCGCGCTGCTTGATGGCTTTCTTTTCGTCACGCGATTCGGTTGCTTTGCGCGCTTCCTTAACTTGTGCGTTGATGCGCGCAAATGCGAGTCCGGCAGCCCATGTGGTGATGGCGGTCAGCCCGATGAACAGGAAATGGTCAAGCCCGCTGTAGGCGTAGAACGCAAGCGATGCGACGAGCAGCACAATCCACTGGCCTTTGCCGGCAAGCTTTCCCACGGCGTAGTAGACGACGAGCGCCGCTGCGAGGAAAACTATGAAAGCTATCGAATAGAACTGCATATATGGATCCGTTTATGGGCCTGTGTAGTGGTCCGTGTATGGTCTGTGTACGGCCTTCGCGCCGGCCCTGCCTGACCGACCTGTGGCGTTTACGCACGTTGAACAATTATAAGTAATGCCAGTTCTCGTGTGGACGTTGCTCCGATTATGCTCAGTTTCGCCATATCGGCTATAAGAGGATTCTTTTCTCGAAAACGTCCTGTAGTTACATTCGAAATTCCCCGTTTTGTCTCAAAAATCAGCTGTTCACATGCACAAAAACACCTTTTGACATGCCACTATGCCAGTCCTACAATCCGCGCATGATTCTTGTTCTCGATGACATCATGGCGCTTCAGTTTTATCGGTTGGTTTACCCTGCATATCGCAAGCCCAGCCGTTTTGCAGTTTTGCCGGAGACAGGTGTTGAGCATGCCATCAATGGGGCCGACGTTTGGTCATATGCTCCGCAGTGGGTTACACCTGAGTTTATCGAATCCGCTGGTGGCAAGCTCGGTTTAATAGTTCCGAATCAATCATCGTTGCGTCGATCAAAAACGCATCGCAGTCGTATTTGGTCAGAACGGCTGCCGGATAATTCCTTTCATGATTTGGGCGATGGAGTGTTCGTTCCCTCTGTTGGGTTCCTGTTCCTTCTGATGGCGACGAGGTTGTCTTTGGTCCAACTGATTGCCTTGGGTCACGAGTTATGTGGGACATATGCGTTTGACGAAAACGAACCGAGAGGGATGCGTCAGCGAGGTGTTCCTTTGACCAGCGTAGATGAGCTTTCGCGGTATGTGCAAACCACAAAAGGTCTCAATGGGTCGTGCAAAGCTGTTCGCGCACTTCGGTTCATTTCCGATGGAAGCGCATCGCCGATGGAGACGCGCGATAAATTGCAATTCTGCATGCCACTCATGTATGGTGGCTACGCTTTAGGCCCGCACGAGTTCAACCATGAAGTTGCGCTTGATTCGCAAGCTTCGCACATTGCGCGCAAGTCGTTTTGCCGTATCGATCACTATTGGCCAAGCATTGGCGAGGGTTGCGAATACCAAGGCGAATACGACCACCTTTCTCCTGAGAATTACAGCATAGATCGCTCGCGAATCAACGCACTCAGGTCTATGGGGTATCCGATTTACGAGCTGACGGGCAGACATGTTTTCGATTTGGAACAATTCGAATCGATTGCCCTCATGCTTGCAAAGAAGATGCATGTAAGGATTCCCGAAATCCGACTCGGTGCCACCCCTGAACGTATTCGGTTACGCGAAGAGCTTGCGAATTGGAATCGGAGTTCTGGCAAAGCCTGGTGAGTCAGGCATTCATAGCAGATTGCGAAAAAGCTGAGGTTATAGTTCAAATGGGTAAGCTACGGCCATTCGGCTGCAAAAAAATGGGGATATGGCTCACATTGGCAGATTAGCTGTGTTCGTTTGCAAAAAAGCCGAGGATATGATTCGAATCGGCAAGTTGGCGATGGCCGTCTGCAAAAAAGCTGCGGATATGACGCGCGAAAAACCGATGCACTTCAATGAACTGGGCTTTTGCTAATTATCTACGAATAGAAATAATTAAAACGAATCATATCCTCGGGTTTTTTGACACGACGATTTTCAAAAGTACGTTTTTGAGTCATATACGCCGCTTTTTTGCAGAGCGCAAGCAAAAAAGCGCTATTCGGTGTGCGTGTAGCCAGCAAACCAGTAAACACAAATGAGCGTACATCCAGCAAGCAGCGCATACCGGCGCATGCATGTGCTCAAACAATTCATCGGTAGTACGTGATGCAATGCGGGCAAGGCAAGCAGGCAAGCTTGCGGCGGGCAGGCCAAGCAAGCCAAGCAAGCCAAGCAAGCCAAGCAAAGAAGCGTGTCATCCTTGTTAAGCGCGGCAGTCAAGCCCACGCGCAAGCACATGCGTGCGTATAATATTGCGGTTAGTCTGTTTACGCAGGAAAGCGCCACAATATGGCGCACCTGAGAGTTGATTTAGCAGGAAAGTAGGTAAGCACGCATGGCACAGCATGTGACCGAGCGGGACGTGCGCGATATCGCGGAATACACGCGCATCCATCTCGACGATGCGGAGGTCGCTCAGATGACGATCGACCTCAACAGCATCATCGACAGCCTGAAACCCATCACCGAATACGACCTCGAGGGCGTCGAGCCCACGTTCCATCCGATCGGCAGTCTCAGCAACGTGATGCGCGAGGACGTCGAAGCTACGAGCTTCACGCATGAGGAGGCGCTTTCGAACGCGCCCAAGAAGCAAGACGGTTGCTTCCTGATTCCGTCGATTCTGGGTGAAGGGGGCGATCGCTAATGGCAGAGCTTTTCGAGATGGGCATCCGCGAGATCCAAGCGGGCCTCATGAATGGCGAGTTCAGTGCCCGCGAAGTTGCGGAAAGCGCGCTTGCGCGCATCGCCGAGCAGGACAAAGAGGTGCACGCATACCTCGAGACGACCGAGGAAGCTGCGCTGGACGCCGCCGAGAAGATCGACATGGTGCTCGAATCTTGCGTCGACCTGTCCGTCATCGGGCCGCTTGCGGGCATTCCCGTTGCCTACAAGGACAACATGAACCTGAAGGGCACGCACACGACCTGCTCTTCCCGCATGCTCGAGTCGTATGTGTCGCCCTACACCGCCACATGCGTGCGCAACACGCTCGAGGCTGGTGCCATTCCGCTGGGCAAGCTGAACATGGACGAGTTCGCGTTCGGTAGCTCGACCGAGACTTCGGCGTTTGGTCCCACGCGCAATCCGTGGGACCTCGAGCGTGTGCCCGGTGGCTCGTCGGGCGGTTCGGCTGCAGCGGTCGCCGCTGGCTTGGCTACGGTCACCCTGGGTTCCGACACGGGCGGTTCGATTCGTCAGCCGGGTAGCTTCACGGGTACGGTCGCGGTCAAGCCCACGTATGGCGTGGTCAGCCGCTACGGCGTCGTAGCGTTCGGCAGCTCGCTCGACCAGGTGGGTCCGTTCGCGCGTTCGGTCGAAGATGCAGCGCTCGCGCTTAATGCAATCAGCGGTCACGACCCGCTCGATTGCACGTCGCAGCCGGTCGACACCGACTTCACGGCAAATCTCGCCGAGGGTGCCAAGGGCCTGCGCGTCGGCGTCGTTCCGGCGTTCATGGAGGCAGAGGGCCTCACGGCCGAGGTGAAAGCGCGCGTGGAAGAAGCCATCGCGCAGCTCGAAGCTGCGGGTGCCCAGCTCGTGGAAGTCGACCTTCCCAACGCCCAGGCGGCCATGAGTGCGTACTACGTGCTCGGCCCGTGCGAGGCGTTCTCCAATTTGTCGCGCTTCGACTCGGTGCGCTACGGCTACTGCGAACCAGGGCACAAGGACCTGGGCGGCCAGTACGAGGCCAGCCGCGCCAACGGCTTCGGCCCCGAGGCGCGCCGCCGCATCATGCTGGGCAGCTACCTGCTGTCGGCCGGCGTCTACGACAAGTACTATTACCCCGCGCAGCAGGTGCGCACGCCCATCACAGCAGACTCCACGCGCGCGTACGAGAAATGCGACGTCATCGCGTTGCCGTCGAGCCCGCGCACGGCGTTCAAGTTCGGCGAAATCTCCGACCCCACGTCGATGTACCTGTCCGACATGTTCACCATCTCGCTGAACATTGCAGGCAACGGTGGCATGTCGATGCCGTGCGGCCTTGGCGCCGACACGAACCTCCCGGTCGGCGTGCAGCTGCAATCTCCGCAGTTCAAAGATGAGAACATGTTCCGCGCCGCCGCTGTCCTCGAGCAGGTGTACGGCAAGGCGCCCATTGCGCCGACGTTTGCCGCGAAGGCAGGTGAGTAGCATGAAGAAACTGGAAGAAGTGCTGAAGGATTGGGAGGCCGTAATCGGCCTCGAGGTCCACTGCGAGCTGACGAAGCTCGAAACCAAGATGTTCTGCGGATGCAAGCTTGAGTTCGGCGCCGAGCCCAACACGCACACGTGTCCCGTCTGCCTGGGCCTGCCCGGCGCGCTGCCGGTGCCCAACCGCGCGGCTATCGAGAACATCGTGCTGGCCGGCCTGGCCACCAACTGCGACATCGAGAAGCACACGATGTTCTACCGCAAGGGCTACATGTACCCCGACATGGCCAAGAACTTCCAGACCACGCAGGGCCCGAAGGCCTTCTGCATGCGCGGCTGGCTCGACCTGACCGTCGACGGGCGCGGTGCCCAGGAGCGTCTGTTCTGGGGCGACCTTGCGGAAGGCGAGCAGTCAGAGAACATGACGCGCACGGGCGA
>JAZLCO010000021.1:0-93203 GCA_045614225.1 Eggerthellaceae bacterium
TGCGTTGTCGAGCAGGTGCGCGAGGGCAACGAAGACGTGGTCGACGAGGCCATGGACCTCATCAGGAAGTTCGGGAGCCGATAGATGGCAACGCAACGGTTCGATGTCACGGGCATGACGTGCGCCGCCTGCTCAGCGCGCGTTGAAAAAGCGACCTCCGAAGTTGCCGGCGTGGAAAAGGCGGTCGTCAACCTACTGAAGAACAGCATGGACGTCACGTATGATGGCAGTCCTGAAACGCTCTCGGCCATCAGCGAGGCGGTCGACAAGGCTGGTTATGGGGCGATGCCCCGCGTAGAAGCCTCTGCTGCTGTGGTGGGTGCGACAGCTCCTATGGTTAAACCCGAGAACACTGCTGCTAAAGAGGCCAAGACGGTGCGAATGCGTCTCATCGTCAGCTTCATCTTCGCGATTCCGCTGTTCTACCTCGACATGGGGCACATGTGGGGTTGGCCGCTGCCAGCCTGTTTCCTCGGTCTCGAAAACTCGATGACGCTTGGGCTTACGCAACTTTTGCTAACCTTGCCCATCGTGTTCGTGAACTTCAAGTTCTTCCGCAACGGTTTCAAGGGCCTTGCGCATCGTGCACCCAACATGGACACGCTTGTCGCGCTCGGAGCCACTGCGTCAATGGTTTATAGCATCGCTCAGCTCTACCATGTGGGCATCGCGCTTGGGGCGGGCGAGTTGCATGAAGCACATATGGCAGCCATGGATCTGTATTTCGAGGGCGCGGGTATGATTCTCACGCTCATCACGCTTGGAAAATACTTCGAAGCACGTTCGAAGGGCCGCACAACAGACGCCATCACAGCGCTTATGGACCTTGCGCCCAAGACAGCCATGCTGATCGCTGACGACGGCACCGAGCAAGAGGTTCCTATCGAGCGTGTACAAGTAGGAGACGTACTCTCAGTTCGCGCCGGCCAGAGCGTGCCCGTCGATGGCATCGTGCTCGAAGGGAACGGGGTCATCGACGAATCGGCGCTCACGGGGGAGAGCGTGCCGGTGGACAAGGTTGCGGGCGACGAAGTCACAGGTGCGACAGTCAGCACTGCTGGCTACTTCAAGATGCGCGCCGTGCGCGTGGGCAACGATACTGCGCTCGCGCATATCATTCAACTCGTTGACGATGCAACGAGTTCGAAAGCGCCTATCGAACGCTTGGCCGACCGTATAAGTGGCGTGTTCGTGCCTGTGGTCATAGCAATAGCGGTTGTTGTTTTCGTCATCTGGCTTGTCGTTTCGGGCATGGACATCTCCAAAGCCGTTGTGCATGGCATCTCCGTGCTCGTCATCAGCTGCCCGTGTGCGCTCGGGCTTGCGACTCCAACAGCTATCATGGTCGGAACTGGCCGTGGTGCCAAGCAGGGTATTCTCATCAAGAGTGCCGAAGCGCTCGAGAATGCGCACAACATCGCGACCGTGGTGCTCGATAAGACGGGCACCATCACAAAGGGCATGCCTGAAGTCACCGATGTTATTGCGGCGGAAGGAATCGAAGAGGGCGATTTGCTCATGTTGGCATACGGGCTCGAAAAGAAAAGCGAGCATCCGCTGGCACGAGCGATTTGCGATTATGCCAAAGAGCAAAAGAGCGACCAGCTGCCCGTAAAGGACTTCCGTCAAATCGCGGGTCGAGGCCTGACGGGTGTGACAGAAGGTGCCGAAGCACTCGGCGGCAATTCAGCCATGATGCACGAGGCGGGAATCGACCTAGGCGTTCTCGAATCGAAAGCTGAAGAATTGGCTCAGCAAGGTAAAACGCCGCTGTTCTTCGCATGGGGCGGTCAGCTGCTCGGCATGATTGCCATCGCGGATCAGGTGAAACCCACAAGCGAACAAGCTGTGCGTGAAATGAAAGCGCTTGGCGTGCGCACGGTCATGTTGACCGGCGACAACGAGCGCACGGCTGCAGCCGTCCAACGGCAGGTGGGTGTCGATCAGGTGGTCGCTGGCGTGCTCCCCGACGGTAAAGATGCTCAGATTCAGCTGCTGGCCCGTGATGGCAAGGTCGCAATGGTGGGCGATGGCGTGAACGACGCGCCTGCTCTTGCGCGTGCCGATGTGGGCATCGCCATCGGCGCGGGCACCGACGTTGCAATCGAAAGCGCTGACATGGTGCTCGTGCGCAACGACCTTATGGACGTGGCGGCTGGCATACAGCTCTCACGCGCGACGATGCGCAACATCAAACAGAACCTGTTCTGGGCGCTGTTCTACAATGTGATCTGCATTCCCGTGGCAGCGGGCGTGCTCACGCCTCTTGGCATTACGCTGACGCCCGATATCGCCGCTGCTGCCATGAGCTGTAGCAGTATCTTCGTGGTCACCAACGCTTTACGCTTGCGTGCTTGGAAACCGAAATGGTCAACTGAAAACAACAATGCGTAGGGGCAATCCCGCCATTGAAAACACTTGCGGCGAATGAGGAAAGGAAAACCGATGAGCCTGTTCAGTAAAAAGGAAACCGTGAAACTCGATGTTACAGGTATGCACTGTGAGAAGTGCGTCGCACGCGTGAAAGAAGCGCTCGAAAACGTCGAGGGTGTGACCAGTGCTGAGGTGAGCCTTGAGGAAAACGCTGCGACAGTCGAAGGTCACGGGTTTGCTTCCGATTCGCTCGTTGATGCAATCGTCGAAGTCGGATTCGAAGCGTCGGTGGCCGAATAAGCGCAAGCGCAAATCGATTGAACAGCGAGGCGGACCCTTTGTGGCCACGCCTCGCTGTTGCATGCTCACTGAATGTAGACGATTTCGGTCGACCGCACGGCTGAGGCTATTTCTGGTTCTATTGTGCAGCGAAACTTGCATTGGCCGTGCCGTTTGGCTTGCTCTACACGCTTGGATATTCGTTACCGCGTCTCGCTCGCGATGATGAGACGCGCGCCCTGGCGAGAGAAGGTGCGGTGAGGACAGAGACGTCTGCTGCAGCGCTCGGAACAGTTCTCGGTGGCTATGCAGCGACCGGACTTGGCAACGTATGGGTGTATGCAATTGTTGCGATAGCATGCTTACCCATTATTTTGATTGGATTGAACCTGTTGCCCCGAGGTATGCATCCCTTCGAAGAGCTCGTGCAATCCGATCACGTCGATGGACTTGTTCGCGATTTCGTGCGGAAACCCGCTGCCATAGCTATTGCCCTTTTCGTCGTCCTCCCTGTGACGGTGGCAGCAGGCTACGCGTCGTTCCTCTTCCCGATTTACTCGGATAATCTTGGTTTGCTGAAATCGGACATCAACAATATCTATGTGCTTGGACAACTGATCGTGTACGTGTGCATCGATTCGATTCTGGGGGCAGAGCGGCATCGCGGAGCGCACCGGCTCGTCACCATGTCCGTTATCCTGCTCGGGGTTGTGCTTGCGCTGTTTGCCATCAACACGACGTTCCTGTGGTCTGCGGCAGTTGTCGTAATCGTTGCTTTGCTGTGCAAGAGTGCTGAGAGTTGGAAGCCGCTATGGATTAGAGCTGCGTTGGATGCTGGGGTGCCCGTCGGCCGATCCGTCGGCACCCTGTTCACCACACGCAATTTGATGCTCATCGCTCAACCGTTCATTCTCGGTGCCCTGCTGGGCGCTTCGGAAGGCTTGGCTGTCATCGTGATCGGGGTGTTCTGTCTGGTTTGCGCTGGGCTGTTCTACCTAATGACCCGTGGTACGGTGTTGACGGAGAACGAAACGGAGCGCTCTGCCGAAGACCTTGCTTGATGTTAGCGGAGGTCCGAATAGTACAGTACAATACTTCGACAGAATCGCTTTATTTGATGCATGTCAGAAGGAGAGGATATGGCAAACGCAGCGAAACCCGTCATCGGAATCATAATGGGCTCGACGTCGGACATGCCGACTATGGAAGCATGCATGGCCCAGCTCGACGAGTTCGGTGTTCCATATGAGGTGAAAATCGCGAGCGCACATCGTAAGCCCGCCGAAGTGCATGATTGGGCGACAAGCGCTCATGAGCGCGGCATCAAGGTCATCATTGCGGCCGCCGGTAAGGCAGCACATCTCGGCGGTGTCGTGGCTGCGTACACGCCATGCCCCGTTATCTGCGTGCCGATGAAGACGAGCGATCTTGGTGGTCTTGACTCGCTGTTGTCGATGGTTCAGATGCCCAGTGGCGTGCCTGTTGCGTGCGTTGCCATCAACGGTGCGAAGAACGCGGCTATTTTGGCCGTGCAAATGCTCGGCACGGGCGACGAGGAGGCCCGTCAGAAGATAGTCGACTTCAAGGCGGCCATGGCCGAAGCTTAGCATCGAGCATGGGGCAGGGGGCAATCCCCTGTTCCATTTTTAGGAAGGGGTTTCATGACAAAGAAACTGCTGATGGGAAACGAGGCGATGGCGCATGCCGCCCTTGAGGCGGGCGTTCGCGTCGTGGCGGGTTACCCCGGCACCCCATCATCTGAAATCGTCGAGACCGTTGCGAAACTGCATGCGTCAGGCGCTGCGCATGGCGTGCATGTGGAATGGTCGACGAACGAGAAAGTGGCACTTGAGGTCTTGTTCGGCGCTTCGCTCGCAGGCGCCCGCGGTTTGTTCACGTGCAAGCAAATGGGTCTCAACGTCGCAAGCGATGCGCTCATGAGCTTGAACTACGTGAGCGTGCGCGGAGGTCTCGTGCTGGTCGTCGCCGACGATCCGGGTCCCATTTCGTCCCAAACCGAACAGGACACGCGCAGGTTCGCGTCGTTCGCCAAAGTGCCGGTGCTCGATCCTGCCACGCCCGAGCAGGCGTTCGACATGATCAAGGTCGCATTCGAGCTGTCCGAACGCTATCACACGCCCGTCATCGTCCGCCCGACCACGCGCGTCGATCATGCTTCCGCATTCTTCGACGTCGAAGACGAGACGCATGCGATCGAGGTGCCCGAAGACGGATTCGAACGTGACGTTTCGAAATGGGTCATCTTCCCTCGACGCGCTTACCAAGCGCACGGCGAAATCAACGAGCGTCTCACAGACATTGCGCACGATTATGCGAACGACGAGGCTTTCAAGGCGTTCAATCAAATCGAAGGTTCCTCCGAAGCTGTTTACGGCATCATCGCAGGCGGCATAAGCGCAGCTTATGCTCGCGAAGCGCTTCGCATGGTCGAAGCGCGCGCGGCCGAAGCAGGTTGTGATGCGCCGCTTTACAAGTTCATGCAAGTGGGTACTCCGTACCCATTCCCCGAACAGGCCGTGTTCGAGTTCATGACCGGATTGAGCGATATTCTGGTCTTCGAAGAGCTCGACTATGTCATCGAGGACGAGCTAGCAAAACTCGCCGGTCGTGCTCATATGTCCGTCAACATCCACGGCAAGCTTACGAACGAAGTGAAGAGGCGCGGCGAGAACGACGTCGACGACATCGCCATGCGCATCGAGAAGTTCCTTGGGCTGGCTGGACGCATGCGCCGCTATCGTTTCGAGATGCGCAGGCGCGACGACTACGTGGCTCCTGTCAGCTACGAGGACGAGCTGCCCGTACGTCCTCCCGTGCTGTGTCCTGGCTGCCCTCACAGGGGTAGCTTCTATGCCATCAAGCAGGCGCTCGGCAAAACGCCGGCCGTAATGTGCGGTGACATCGGCTGCTACACGCTCGGCAACGCCAAGCCGCTCGAGGTGGTCGACACCTGCCTGTGCATGGGCGCCGGCATCACGATGGCGCAAGGACTCTCGACTGTCGACCCCGGCAAGAAGGCCATCGCCTACGTTGGCGATTCTACTTTCTTCGCTAGCGGCATGACAGGGTTGGCCAATGCGGCGTACAACGGGCATGATGTCACGGTCATGGTTCTCGACAACGCGACAACGGCTATGACAGGCACCCAGCCGCATCCTGGCACCGGCCAAACGCTCATGGGGCCGAAGAACACACCGCTTTCCATCGAGCGCGTGCTCAATGCAAACGGTTTCAACCATGTTTACCATGCCAACCCGCTCGACAAGGACAGCTCGATCGTTGCTGTGAAAGCAGCCATCTCCTACGAGGGGCCCTCGGCTGTGATCTTCGAATCTCCGTGCATCCAGTTGTCAAAACCCGGTGAGCCCGTCGTGATCGATGTTGAGAAATGCACAGGCTGCAAGAAATGCATCACCTCGATCGGTTGTCCGGCCATCGGGTTTGACCCCAAGAGAGAAGGGCCGCGTTCGAAGGACAGGGGGCAGGCATTCATCGACCCAGCACTCTGCAACGGCTGCGACCTTTGCACTCAGGTGTGTCCGACACATGCAATCGAGACCCCTCTTTCGCGCTCGGAGGGCAAGCGGAAGGGCATGGTCTCGACGCCTTCGATTGCGGGGCTCGATTCCGCTTCTATGCCGCAACCCCCTCAAGTACTTGATGTGCTGGAGTCGGCTGCCGCATCCGATGCGGCCAGGCGAGCCGAATCGGTTGAAGTCGTGAAAGACGATCCGGTTGATTCGCTTGAAACCGTCGAGGAGGCCGTGGTCACCACCGATGATTCCGCCGTTGCCGAAGAAGCCGATGAACCGGCAAACGCCGAAGCTTATGAGGCTGAAGCGTCTGATGAAACCGAAGCCGAAGAAGAGGTTGTAGGCGACGAAGTTACGGTTGATGAAGCCGATGATGCTGAGGCCGATGGCGCTGAAGCCACAACAGATGAGGTTGAAGGCTTTGAGCCTGGCGATGGTGAGGCTGATGAAGTAGAACAGGTCGATGAGCTTGATCAGGTTGATGCAGCCGATGAATTCGGCCAAATCGACGTGACCGACGAAGCTGAACAAGCCAATGATGCCACCAACGCCGACCCCATGGCGTTCTTACAGGATGAAGTTATTTGGGGCAGCTCAACCGACTGGAGTGCCGAGCCGGTGGAACCGAACGTGCAGATGGGCTACAAGCCCCTCAAGCTTGGCGAAGGGCATCTGATCAACACCGTCACGTTGCAGGACGAGCTCCGCGCATCGCGCGATGACCTTTCGTCGCGCATGTCTTCTGTTTTCGGGGGCTTTGGCAAAAAGAAGAAGAAAAAGAAGAAAGGCTCCGCTTCTGCTAATAAGGCCGGCAATAAATCGCAGAAGGAAGGAGGCCCCGATGCTTAACGTCATGCTGACCGGAGTGGGCGGGCAGGGCACCGTCCTCGCTGCAAAGGTGCTTGCCCAGGCTGCGCAGGAGAAAGGTTGGCACGTGCGCACCGCCGAGACAATCGGAATGGCGCAACGCGGCGGTTCGGTCGTTTCCCATGTGCGCATGGGAAACGATGGGGAAGAGGTGTTCTCGCCGCTCATTGCTGAAGAAACGGCTGATATGATCATTGCATTCGAGCCTGCTGAGGGCGCACGCGTGCTGCCGTTCCTGAGCAGTGACGGCGTACTCGTCACGGCGGAGACTGCGATTCAACCGGTAACAGCCGCTCTTGCCACCAACCCGTATCGTGGGTCTGATGTCATCGACCGCCTGTACGCCATGTTCGAAGTTGGGTCAAACCGTCTGGTTGTCGTTCCCGACGAGTGGGTGCTCGACCAGCTGGGCAACCGCAAGGCACTCAACACCGTTCTGCTCGCCAGCGCCATCGCAACTGGGCGCTTGCCGCTTTCGGTTGACGACCTGCGCGCTGCCATCAAGGCGTGTGTGAAACCGCAATTCGTCGATATGAATCTCGAGGCAATCGACATTGCCGTCGGGTAACATATATGCGCTATTAACGAAGGGGAAAGAAGATCATTATGCAGATGCAACCCGCACAATTAGAGGCAATTACCAAAGAGCTTGCTACGTTGAAAGAGCGCTCGCCGTTCTATGCGAAGCGCTTTGAAGGCATCGATCTGGGCGACATCAAGACCCAGGAAGATTTCGAGAAGTTGCCGTTCACTGATAAAGGTGATTTGCGTGAGGCTTATCCGCTTGGATTGGCTGCTGTTCCGCAAGAGAAGATCGTCCGCATCCACTCCTCGTCGGGCACGACCGGCACGCCGGTCATCATCCCCTATACCAAGAAGGACGTCGAGGACTGGGCAATCCAGTTCGCACGTTGCTACGAATATGCGGGAGTGACTCCCGCCGACCGCGTGCAAATCACGCCGGGCTATGGTTTGTGGACGGCCGGCATCGGTTTCCAGGCCGGTTGCGAGCTCCTTGGCGCCATGGCCATCCCCATGGGTCCGGGCAACACCGAAAAGCAGCTGCAGTTCATGATCGACATGGAAAGCACCGTGTTCACGGCTACCGCGAGCTATGCTCTGCTGATTGCCGAAGAAGTCGAGAAGCGTGGCATCAAGGACCAGATCAAGCTCAAGAAGCTCATTACGGGCTCCGAGCGCTCGGGCGAGAAGATTCGTCAGCGCATCATCGACGGGCTTGGCGTCGAGTTCTACGACATTTACGGTCTCACCGAAGTTTACGGTCCCGGTATCGGCATCAACTGCCAATACGGCCATGGCATGCACGTGTGGAGCGACTACGTTTACCTCGAGATCATCGATCCGCAGACGGGCGAGGTCCTGCCCGATGGCGAATGGGGCGAGATCGTGCTGACCACGCTGCAAAAGGAAGGTGCTCCGCTCATTCGCTTCCGCACGCACGACTTGTCGCGCATCATCCCCGGCGAATGCGAGTGCGGCCACAACGAGCATCCGCGTCTCGACACGCTCACGGGTCGCTCCGACGACATGATGAAGATCCATGGCGTCAATGTGTTCCCAGCCCAAATCGAGGAAGTTCTCAAGGAGTTCCCCGAGTTGTCGAGCGAATATCAAATTCGCATCTCGCACCTGGACGGTCGCGACTGGATGCGCATCTACGTGGAGGCGAGCGGCTCGGTGGACTGGGCAAAGGCCTCGAAAGACGTCGCTGCACGTACGAAGAGCAAGATCGGTTTCACGCCGCTCGTAAAGATCGTCGAGCTCGGTTTCCTGCCGCGTAGCGAAAAGAAGACCAAGCGCGTCTTCGACGAGCGCGACTAGAAGTTGTGCGTGGGCGGCATATCGCCCTCCGAAAAAGCTGTGGCACACCATTCCCAGGGAAGGGTGTGCCACTTTTCGTTTCTGCTTTTGGCACAGCGTTCCCAGGGAACGTTGTGCCATTTCTCTGCTCTGCTATCGTTCCTCGATGGGGACGTATTCGCGAATCTTGCGCCACGTTGTCTTGTAAGCCGGACGGATGATGCGTTTGCCGGCGCCGATTTCCTCGAGGCGGTGCGCTGCCCAGCCTGACATGCGTGCGACGGCGAACAACGGCGTAAACAGCTCCTCGGGAATGCCAAGCATCGAGTAGACGAAGCCCGAGTACATGTCGACGTTTGCGCACATGTCCTTTGTCGTGCCCTTGACGTTGAGCAGAACCTCTGGCGAAAGACGCTCAATCGATTCAAGCAGGTTCAGCTCGCGTTCGAATTCGGTGCCTTGCGCGAGCTCCCGTGCGAACTGCTTCAAGATGACCGTACGCGGATCGGAGATCGTGTAGACTGCATGACCCATGCCGTAAATGAGACCTGACTTGTCGTAAGCCTCCTTCTTCACGATGCGCGTGAGGAAGTCGGCAACCTCGTCATCGCTGTCCCAATTCTTGATCTGGGCTTTTGCTTCGGCGTGCATGGCGCGCACCTTGTGGTTGGCACCGCCGTGGCGGAAGCCCTTCAGAGATCCGATGGCCGATGCATACGTCGAATATGCATCGGTGTCTGCGGAGGAGAGCACGCGCGTGGTGAACGTCGAGTTGTTACCACCGCCATGTTCAGCGTGCAGACACAGCATGATGTCGAGCATGCGCGCTTCCTCGGCTGTGTAGTGGCGGTCGGGGCGAAGCATCGACAGAATGGTTTCGGCAGTCGACTCGCCGGGGATGAAGGGGTGCATGATCATCGAGCCGCGCTCGTAGCGGGCCTGCCTCGCGTAGTAGGCAAGCACCATGATGCGCGGTAGGCGGGAGATGAGCGAAAGCGCGGTGTGAATCTCATGTTCGATCGAACGGTCTTCGGCGTCTTCGTCGTACGAGTACAGAAGCAGTGTCGAACGCGAGAGGATGTTCATGAGGTCCGGTGGGGTTTCGTGCAAGACGATTGATGCGGTGAAGCCATCGGGCAGATCACGCTCGTCGTCGATGACCTCGACGAAGCGGCTGAGTTGATCTCGCGTCGGGAGTTCGCCCATGAGCAGCAGATAGACTATTTCCTCGAAGCGAAAGCGTCTCTCGTTGGAGGCGCCAACCAAGTCGTACAGCTCGTAGCCGCGCAGCTGCAACGAACCTTCGTCGGCTACCTTCACACCATCCGACACGACGTAGCCGTGCACGTTCGAGATGTTCGTGACACCCGCGAGCACGCCCGTGCCATCGGCATTGCGCAGGCCGCGTTTGACATCGTAGCGTTCGTAGAACGACGGGTCTATCGTATTGATCTGGTTGAAGCGTTCGTATAGCTCGAACTTTTCTTCATTGGCGAATTCCATGCAAGTCCTTTCAAAAACTGAAACAGGTACCAAGTACCTGTTTCAAGGTAACTCCACGTTAGGGGAGGGTTGAAGCTAGCCAAAAAGGTCGGCCCTTTTTGGCCAGCAAACGACCCGTTAAGCGTTCACCTTCTTGCCGATGGTGTTGCGCAGCACGATGAGCGTGCCGACGACCAGCACCAGGCCGATGCCGAGGCAGATGAATGCGTTCTGCACGAAACCGGCGATGATGAAGCAGACAAACGAGATGGCAGCCACGGTGAGCGCATAGGGAATCTGCGTCGAAACGTGCTCGATGTGATTCACGTTTGCGCCTGCGGAAGCCATGACGGTCGTGTCGGAAATCGGCGAGATGTGGTCGCCGCAGACGGCGCCAGCCAGGCAGGCCGAGATGCCGATGGTCATGAGCGTCGATGTGGGATCGAACACAGCCACGACGATTGGGATGAGGATGCCGAACGTACCCCAGCTGGTGCCGGTTGCGAAGGCAAGGCCGAGTGCCACCAGGAAGATGATGGCGGGCAGCATCATGTAGAGGCCTTCAGCCGAGCCGGCGAGTGCGTCATGCACGAAGACGTCGGCACCAAGAGCAGAGGTCGCAAGCTTCAGCGTCAGGGCGAAGGTCAAGATCAGCATGGCCGGAACCATGGCCTTGAAGCCAGTGACGAAGCACTCGGTGGCTTCCTTGAAGGAAACGACGCGGCGGATGAGCAGGTAGATGAACGTGAGGACCAGCGCGATGATCGAACCCCACGGCAAGCCAACGGAGGCGTCGGTGTTGCCGAACGCGGCGGACAGGTCGCCGACGCATTCAGACTCGGGATCCCAGAAGCCGCCCACGTAGAGCATGCCGACGACGCAGCAAACGATGAGCAGGATGATGGGGAGCAGCAGGTCGAGCAGCGAGGCGTTGGGCTTCTCGACGGGGTCTTCGTTGCCCAGCGAGCCCAGATCGCCCGTGCGGTACGCTTCCATCTCGGCTTTGGCCATCGGACCGTAATCGAAGCCCATGACGCAAAGGATGATGAGGAACGCGATGGTCAGCAGCGAGTAGAAGTTGAACGGGATGGCCTGGATGAACAGCTGGATGCCCGAGACGCCTTCGAGGCCGTCGGCGGTCGACGAAACGGCTGCTGCCCACGAGGAGATCGGCGCAATCATGCAAATCGGGGCTGCGGTGGCATCGATGATATAGGAAAGCTTGGCACGCGAGATCTTCTCGGCGTCGGTGACCGGACGCATGACTGCGCCGACGGTCAGGCAGTTGAAGTAGTCGTCGATGAAGATGAGAACGCCCAGGCAGAACGTTGCGAGCTGTGCGCCCACGCGCGATTTGATGTGCTTGGAGGCCCAACGGCCGAATGCCGCCGAACCGCCGGCGACATTCACCAGCGCAACCATGATGCCCAGCATGACCAGGAATATGAAGATGCCGGCGTTCCAGGGGTCTGATATGGCGTTGATGAAGCCAACCCCCATGGCGTCTTCACCCTCGCCGATTTCGCCCAAGATCATGTAATTGATCGTGTCGACGGGGTTGAACTGAGCCAACAGCAGTGCGCCAACCAAAATGCCGACGAACAGCGAACTGTACGTTTCCTTCGTTATGAGCGCAAGCACGATTGCCACAATCGGCGGGACGAGCGCCCAGAAGGTTCCTACGAATTCCATGTGTCCTCTCCTCCTCGTAATGGAACAGGCCATGATCGCTCATGGCCTGTTGAATCTCGGAGTTTTCCGGAATTCGCGTTGGCCATGATAGCTCTCCACGTCAAGCGGCAGTGCGCAAGATGTTCTCCAGCGCCCCAGATACGCCGCCTGCGGAAACTGGCGACGCTCTTCGGCGGCATTCCCTTTTACCCCTGCGCCTTTCCGGGCATAATGATCACGTTTTTCGGGTGGTCATGCGGGGGCTACTGATGAAGGCCGCGCCTCTATCATGCCTGTTGTCAAACAATTACGAAATTATATACGAGTGAAAGGCCCAACGGTGCATGAAGCGGGAATGTTTCTCCGATTTCATTTCTTGCCAAAGCTGTTGAAAAGGCACAAAAGAGAAGCCGTTTGGCCATTTTTAGAACACAGTTGCACAAATTGTTCTACGAAAAGCATTAACTGAAGGTGAAAACTTGGTACAATACTTGCAGTTGAAGTCCTTAAATTGACCCATGTACTTCGCTTCTATTGCCTATTCAAGCAAAGAGAGCGAAGAAGGCTCAATTCGCAAGATAGAAACAGGAAAATAAGTGACCGAGCAATCGGTCACTCTTTGCGATTCACCGTTTCGGCAGGAGAGCCGCCGAAACGGTGAACTACGATGGGGAACTGCGATTCGGCTCGGAAAGAAGGCGTGTTAAATGAAGTTGAAGGCATCCGTCGATTACGGCGTTCGCGCTATTTTGTATCTCGCGATCAAGGGCGATACGTGTTCGTCGCGCGAGATTTCCGAAGAGATGGCTGTGCCTCGTGATTATTTAATCCAACTTGCCTTGCGTCTGCGCAATGCCGGCCTCATCAAGGCTCGCCCGGGCAAGAACGGCGGCTATGTGCTTGCTCGCCCTGCATCTGAAATCAAGATTGGCGATATCCTCGATGCGTTTGACAGCGACCTGAAGCATGTCCGCGTGCCCATGAAGTCTAGCCGCAGTGCCAGCGATTCCGCAAACACCGTGCGCTTCCTGCATGGTGCGGTCGTCGAGAGCCTCGAGAGCTACTTGAACGCAATCTCACTGCAAGACCTCGTCGACATCTCCGAGAACAACGAAGATTCAAGCGAATTGATTGCTCGTGCACTTGAAGGTGAAGTCAAGCGCCTTCGTGCAAAGTAGCTTGCAGAATGTGAGTGATTCAAGTATTATTCACCCTTGCATAAGGAGGAGTGACCGAGAGGCCGAAGGTGCTCGCCTGCTAAGTGAGTAACGGCCACAAGCCGTTCTAGGGTTCGAATCCCTACTCCTCCGCCAGCAGTGACGGCCCCCGGAAACGGGGGCTTTTCATATTGCAAGGAGGGGTTTCATGGAGAGCATCGCGTACTACGATGGAAAGATCGGATCGCCCGATGAGTTGACAGTGCCTTTCAACGATCGTTCGCATTTCTTCGGTGATGGTATCTACGAAGCCTCGATTGGCGTAAATGGGAAGGTTTTCGCCATCGAGGACCACCTCGATCGCTTCTTCACCAGCGCTGTGCTGTTCGATATCCATATTCCTCTTTCGAAAGACGACCTTAACAAGCTGCTCCACGAACTGCTCGCCAAGGTCGACAACCAATCGAGTTTCGTATATTGGCAGGTCACGCGAGGTGTGGCACCGCGTGAGCACACATATGACGACAAAGCGCCCGGAAAACTCTGGGTCATGATCCGCCCCGAGTCGCTCCGCGACCCGAAGGTGCCGATGAAGCTTATCACGCTCGAGGATCGTCGGTTCGGCTACGGCAACGTCAAGACGCTCAACCTCATGCCAGCTGTCAAGTATTCGCAGGAAGCGCGTCATGCTGGTGTTGACGAAGTGGTGTTGCACCGCAACGGCGTTGTGACCGAATGCGCGCATTCGAACGTCCATATTCTCAAGGACGGCATCTTGTACACGCATCCTAACGATGAGTACATTTTGCGCGGAATCGCAAAAACGCGGCTCATCCAGATTTGTTACCACGAGAGCGTTCCCGTCGTTGAACGCGCGTTCACCGTCGACGAACTCATGGCGGCGGACGAGGTCATCGTCACCTCTTCGGGCGACCTGCTCATCTTCGCTGATGAGGTCGACGGCGTGCCGGTCGGTGGCAAGGATCCGGATACGCTCGGGCGCCTGCGCCGCGCCGTGTACCGCGATTTCATCGACTACACGGGTGCCACGCAGCTGTTCTAAGCTCTTCTAAAACACATTTCATTTGTTTCCAGCACAGAGGCGGCTGGCTAGTTTAACTGCAGCCAGGGAATCAGTTTTCCGTCCTTGACCATGAACGCCTCTTCGGCAAGTTCTGCAAGGGGGTCGTCGTTGTGTGAGTCGGAGTAGAACCGCTCGATGTGCTCATCGGGGAACAGCTCACGGAAGCGCGAAATCTTTTCGGCATTCGAACAATTCGGGCCAAGCGTACGGCCTGTATGCGGGTCGACTTGCGAAGCGATGAGCGAAAGCCCCCGCTTGGTGCAGACGTCGCGTAGCAAAAACTCAGGAGACGCCGAGATGACCAAATCTCCAGGTTGGGGAGTGCATGGCCCAGTGATACGGTGTTCGTGTGCTTGCCAGAAACGTTCGACTTCCGAATCGATGTCGGGCACGAGTGGCAGGAAACGGTACAACGCGCCTTTGAACTGCGTCTTATCAATAAGATGCAAGCCCAGGCATGCTGCAGCGGCGATGCCGGTGCGAGGCAACGTGCGGATGATGCGCGGGTGACGTTTGACGCACCATTTCAGGAAATCCGCTGTCGAATCTCCCCAGTAAAGCGTTCCGTCGAAGTCGTAAACATCCATGTGCACAAGTATAGCGAATCGGGCAAAAGGGCGAGCAATGGGATGAAAGCGGCCTCGTTTGAGCAGATGAAGCGAGATTTGCCAAACCTCGAAATAGGCAATACCGACGATTTGTATGTTTCAATACTGATAATTGTCCTTGCATATATGAATCGGTGTGGTAAAGTACGCGCTATGCAAGTGTTGAAGGGACATATCGAATTCGCATGGACGCAACAGCCGCCCATGTCCCGACGTAACGACGCCTTTACCTCCATCTATTATTATCGATATCTCTAGCACACGGATTTCACCGGTGCTTTTTTATTGCTCCGTGATGGAAGCCGTGTGCGAACGCGTATTGGCGCTTTGCGCTCTTTTGTCCCCGCCTGGTCTTAACGGCCGAAACTGATAGGAAGAACAATGCTTTGGAAAATACTCGTCTTGATTCTGTTTGTGGGCATCGCGATCGGTGTCGGCATATACGCTCGACGTTCGACCACGAGTGTCGATGGATTCGTTCTCGGCGGCCGTAACGTCGGTCCCTGGCTTTCGGCGTTCGCATACGGTACGAGTTACTTCTCGGCCGTTATCTTCGTCGGTTACGCTGGTCAGTTTGGTTACAAGTACGGTTTGTCAGCCACATGGGCGGGCATCGGCAACGCAATCATCGGCTCGCTTCTGGCTTGGTGGGTGCTCGGTCCTCGCGCTCGTGAGATGACGCATCGCCTGAAGGCGACGACCATGCCCGAGTTTTTCGGCAAGCGCTACAACTCGAAGGCCCTGCGCATCGCCGCCGCAGCCATCATCTTCGTGTTTCTCATCCCGTACACGGCATCGGTCTACAACGGCCTGTCGCGCCTGATCGTCATTGCGTTCGGCATCAACGTGCCATACGAGTACTGCATCATCTTCATGGCGCTTGTCACGTGCATTTACGTAGTGTTGGGCGGTTACATGGCCACCGTCATGAACGACTTCATCCAAGGATGCGTCATGCTCATCGGCATTGTTGCTGTCATTTGGGCGGTGCTCAACGGGTACGGCGGATTCTCCGAAGCAATCATTTCTCTGTCGCAGATTCAAGCGCCGGACACGGCGATGCAGGGTGCCTACACGAGTTTCTTCGGGCCTGACCTGTTCAACTTGCTTGGCGTCGTAGTACTCACGTCGCTTGGCACATGGGGCTTGCCGCAGATGGTCCAGAAGTTCTACGCCATCAAGAGCGGTCCGGCTGTCAAGCAGGGTGCCATCATCTCGACGGTGTTCGCATTCGTCATCGCTGCTGGCAGCTACTTCCTGGGCGGTTTCGGTCGCTTGGCCATCGACAATCCGGCTGCAGCTCAGTTCATCGAATACAACCCGAAGACTGGTGCCATCATTTACGACTCGATCATGCCTGCGCTCGTGTCGAACATCCCCGATATCCTGCTCGGCGTGCTGGTGGTCATGGTGCTCTCAGCTTCGATGTCGACGCTTTCGTCGCTCGTGCTGACCTCGTCCTCGACGCTCACGCTCGACCTGATCAAGGGTAATGTCGTTAAGGACATGAGCGAGCGCAAGCAGGTATCCTGGATGCGTGTTTTGCTTGTAGTGTTCATCGCCCTGTCGGCTGGTATTGCCATCATTCAAGTGCAAGGTTCGCTGCCGTTTATCGCTCAGCTCATGGGCATTTCGTGGGGCGCTTTGGCTGGCGCGTTCCTTGGCCCGTTCCTGTGGGGTCTGTACTCCGGCAAGGTGTCGAAGGCTGCTGTGTGGGTGAGCTTCATCGTGGGCGTTGGCCTGACGACAGGCAACATGATTTCCGGTTTTGTGGGCACGCCTTGGATCGCCTCTCCGATTAACGCTGGTGCTCTGGCGATGATTCTGTCGATCGTAATCGTGCCGGTTGTGAGCCTGTTCACGCCGAGCGTGCCGTTCGAGGTCAACCCGCCGTCGCCGAAGGGTGCTGGCGACCTGGCGTTCGAAGCTGCAACTGCTGGTCAAGAGATTTCGGCGGAGACGAAGGGCAGGGGCATCGAGGGTGCTGCTGCAGATGAAATCGCCATTCCGCCTACCAAGAAGCGCCGTTAGTCGTTGTTAGTTCATAAGTTATTCGAAGGGCCGGTTTCTCTCAAAGGAACCGGCCTTTTTTGTCAAGCGTGAACATTCCGTGAGCCCGTGCAAGTTAGTCGTTGACATGCAAGTTTTGGAGTGGTTCAATAAGCAAGCTGTTTTGAAGCGCGCCCTTACCTCAGCTGGATAGAGGACCTGACTACGAATCAGGGCGTCGTAGGTTCGAATCCTACAGGGCGCGCCAGCTTTTCAAATCGAGTCGCCTTTTGGGCGGCTTTTTTTGTTTCAAAATGAGATGCAATTGCCGAGCTGTTCTTTGCGCTTACGCGCTCAGACCGTCGGCCTACAAACGCGCCGCTGGCGCGTTTGCTTAACGGCCTCCCACCTCATCGGTTCGAATCCTACTTCACTCGGCTGAAGCTTGTCTGCAAAAGAAAACGCCCCATCGCTGGGGCGTTGACATGTCTGGCGGAGGAAGTAGGATTCCGTATTTTCCGCTTCGCGGAAAATCACGCGCTTCGGCTAAAGCCTCCGCGCCGATTTCCTACGAACAGCCCGCTGGGCTGTTCGCTTTACGGAAATCGACCTCATCGGTTCGAATCCTGCTTCTCTTGGTTGAAGCTCATCACTAAATGGAAAACGCCCCATCTCTGGGGCGTAGACAAGTCTGGCGGAGGAAGTAGGATTCGAACCCACGGAACCTTGCGGCTCAACAGTTTTCAAGACTGCCGCCTTCAACCACTCGGCCATTCCTCCGTATGCGCGTGTCCAGCATTATGAAGCGAATCGTTCGTTCAAGTTGAACACAAGCAAACAGTATAGTTGATTCTAAGGGCCACATCGCGGAATCATCCTATAATACGAACATGAGCGACGAAGCGTACATGCAAATTGCACTTGAAGAGGCGCGCAAAGCAGCCGAAGCAGGCGAAGTGCCGATTGGTGCCGTTGTGGTTTACGAACCCATCGACCCCGGCACTCGCAGGTCGCTTGCCGAGCCGCGCATTATTGCTCGTGCCGGTAACCGGCGCGAACGCGCAAAGGACCCGGCAGGGCATGCCGAGTTCGTCGCCATGATCGAGGCATCGCGCGAGCTCGACGCTTGGCGTCTTTCGGATTGTACCGTCTACGTTACGCTCGAGCCCTGCATCATGTGCGCGGGGCTTATGTACCAAGCGCGCGTGAGGCGATGCGTGTACGGCGCGTCCGACCCGAAAGCGGGAGCGCTTGGAACGTTGTACCAGATAAATGAAGACGAACGATTGAATCACACGTTCGAAGTCACGGCTGGTGTGCTTGCCGACGAATGCGCCGAAGAGCTGCGAGAGTTCTTCGCAAACAAGAGGAAGAAATGACCGAAGCATCGAGAAATACCACACCAAAGCAGCAAATTGGTCCAACAACCGATATGACCGCTGATGCCATCGCCATCCAAGAACTTGACGAGTTCAGGGCTCAAGGGTGGACGAAGTTGATTGCGCCAGCGAAGGTCAACCTGTATTTGGCGATTGGTGCGCGTCGCGATGATGGCTATCACGATGCGGCGACGGTCATGCACACGCTCAATTTGCACGATGTTGTGTACGTGCGGCGAAATCACGAGGGCGGCAACACGCCTGTGGCGCACATGGTCGCACGTGGTGACATCGTCGTGCCCGATCTAGCGTCGGAGGACAACATCGCCTGCAAAGCAGTCAATGCTTTGGCTGCGAAAACAGGCCGTCTCGACGATTGCGCAATAGAGATTCGCATCGAGAAAAACGTGCCTGCACAAGCGGGTCTCGGTGGTGGCTCGTCGGATGCTGCTGCGGCGCTTGTTGGCGCAGCCCAGCTGTGGGGTCTCGATCCCGACGATCCTGCTATCGAGCAAACTGCCCGAGAAATCGGTGCCGACGTCGCGTTCTTCCTACATGGGGGATGCGCGTATCTCGAAGGTACAGGCGGTACATTCGTACACGACCTGACAGCTTCGAAGCGCTCGGTTGCGCTTGTGAAGCCCGAAGGTGGCGTGTCGACGGGTGCGGCTTACCGCACTTTTGACGAGAATCCTCAGTTTGCTTCGCCAGAACAGGCAGCGTTGGTCGCCGAGGCTGCAGCAGCGGATGCCGTGCCGCTCTACAACAATCTAGCTGCCGCATCAGAAACGCTCATGCCACAGCTTGCGGAGATCCGAGCGTGGCTCGAGGGTTTACCAGGTGTTGAAGGAGCGCTGCTGTGCGGGAGCGGGTCTTGCACGTTTGCGGTATGCTCCGATTTCGCATCGGCATGCCGTGTCGTTGCTCAGGCACGCGAGCGCGGGTTCTGGGCGCGCACGTCCTCGTTCGGTTCGGCGCGCGCAATCGCGATTAGCTTGTAGGAGGTGCTATGCCCGCACTGTTTGCTCGACTTTCGCGCATCGTCCCCCTGCTTGTCGTCCTGGCGTTCATTGCTGCGGTCGTATATATCGTCATGTCGTTCCGCTATTCTTCGGAACGAGCCAAGGCGACGCTCATCAAGGTGTTCACTTGGTTGACTGGCGGTCTGTCGGTGATATTCGCGCTCGTGACGATTTATGCGCTGTTCGAGCAAAACATCCCAGTCATCGAGTTGTTTGCCAGTTTCCTCGCGACAACGCTCGTTGGATTGGCAATCACGCGCATCTGCAATGCTGTGTTCAAACGCAACCACCCTCATTATGGCGAAGAGGTTGCTCGTGCGACGATCATCAACGAATCGATTGCCAGTCGCTTTGCCGAAGCGTTCAAACGCGCTTTGGGCGAGGCGCTCAAAGACACATTCAAGCGTCGTTAATGTGACGCACGACCGAATCGATGGATTTGCCGATCTGAGAGGGTTTAGAAATGGCTGCAAAACGCCATTTGCGCAAAAATCCGGGGCCGATTTTTGCGCAAACCAATGAATGACGGCGCTTTTCGCATGATTCAGCCTCGCAACTCAAAATCAACATCGAAGGTCGGGTTGTTCATTGATGCATTCAGGTTGTTCCGTTTAGCCTGTTACATAGTTCCTTTCGAATATGTCACCAGGAGGATTACATGGCTAAGAACATGAGCAGGAGAGCGTTCTTGAGCACGGGCGGGCTTGCAAGTCTAGTGTTGCTGGCAGGCTGCTCGGGAGGTGCGGCCGGTTCGGGAAGCGCTGCAAGCTCAAGCGCTGCGGCAGCGTCATCGGGTTCAGGCCAGGCGACGGGCAGCGACGGCATGATGCGGGAGAAGCTCCTCGTCGGCACGTTGGCGACTGAAGACATCCTGCCATTGTGGGTCGCACAGTCTGAAGGCTTGTTCGATAAAGCTAATGCATCGGTTGAAATCGTGACGTTCCAATCCGCTACCGAGCTTATTGCCGGGGTCGCTTCTGGTGCGGTCGATATGGCCATGACCGACATCATGGTGACGGCAAGCATGTTTGCAAGCGGCATCGACGTACAGATGGAATGGGTCACATTGGGCGCAACGGCCGATCAGGGGCGTTTTGGCATCATGGTTGGGCCGAACAGCAAAGTGACGAAGCTCGAAGACCTTGCGGGCGTGCCCATCGGAGTGGGCAGCAACACCATTCTCGAATATGTCATGGACAAGCTCATGGAAGGAGCCGGCATTCCCGACGATCAAATCGTTGTCGAAGAGTTGCAGAAGCTGCCCGTGCGCTATCAAGCTATGATGTCGGGCGAAGTCCAGGCGGCGGCTCTTCCCGGTACGTTGCTCGCGCTGGGCGAGGCGAGTAATTGCAAGCTTGTTGCCGACGACACGAAGGGCGAGAACCTCTCGCAGTCAGTCATGGTCGTACGCGGCGAAGTGCTTGGCGATGCCGCAGCTGCGCAGCACCTCGAGACGCTGAAGAGCATTTGGGATGATGCGGCAAAGATGATCAACGACGATCCCGAGGCGTATCGCGAGGTGCTCATCGAAAATGCGAGCCTTCCCGTGGAAATCGCCGACACGTATCCGATTAGCACCTATCCGACTGTCCAGCTGCCGACGGCTGCCATGGTCGACCCCGTTCTGGCCTGGATGGAAAAGAAGGGCTATCTGACCAAACCGCTCGCGTATGACGAGTTGACGGGCACGTTCTCGGCGAAATAGTGTTGAACAAGTCGTTTCTCAACGATGCGCCAGGGGGTTCACTCTAAAGCCTCTGGCGCATTTTTTACAGTCGATTGCGAACATCCTTGATCGAGAAGTCGTAAATCAAGTGGGCGAGTTGGCGAGCTGATGTGGACCCTGGGTTCGAGAGCCATCTCGAAATCATGAAAAGCGTGCCTGCCAAAGTGTATTCGAGCATCAAGTCGATCTCACCTTCCGACCGCGCGTTGTCGACATCGATGACGTACTCTCTCCAAAGCGGCTTCAAATTCGCTTTCAGCTTGTATATGAACGCAGGGTCGCCCTGCTCGCTCAGCAGCACTGTGATAAAGGGCTTGTTACGCTCGTAGTACAGGACCACATCTTTGCATGCGGCGATGAGGCTGACCTTGCTCGAATCGTTGCGCAGACGCTTCATGCATGCTTCGACGCATTCGGTCATGCCCTCGAGCAGCGAGGCTTCTATGGTGGCAAGCATTTCGTACAAGTCACGGTAATGAAGATAGAACGTTCCGCGGTTGTAGCCGGCGAGCTTGCAGACTTCGCTGACGGTTATCTTCTCGATGGGCTTGTCAGCGTAGAGGCGCCAGAAAGCCTCTTTCAAATCGGCTTTGGTTTGCTTGGTTTTTTCGGGACGTTTTTTCATGAGCACAGCATAGCACGATGTGGCAACAAGCCATGGAGCTGCTCCGAAGGCGTACAGGTGGGTATAATGGATGGGTCTGTCAAATGGTACGAGGGGAGAGTTGTGAAACGGGCGCTGATCGCGTTTGCCATGCTGGTGGTTTTGCTGTTGCCGGCACAGGCGCTCGTTGCCCCGCGTCTCGCTTTTGCTGCTGATCCGGGTTATTCCATCGATCAGCTCACAACAGATATCTACGTCGAAACCGACTCGTCCATGCACGTCGTCGAACGGCAGGTTCTTACGTTCGGGCAGCAAAGCAAAGGCCTGGTTTGGCATTTGCAGGAATTCGAGCAAAGCGAGCCAGTCAAAATCGCATCAGTTCGCGTCGTGCAGCTCGATGGCGAAGGAGCTGCAGCTGGCGATTGGCTGTCTTTGCAGCATGCGGATTGCAAACCGGAAGAACAGGGGTTGAAGCCCGGCGACGTTCCTAATGCGAGCTGGCGCGGTGCTGATGTGCAACCTTGGTATTCGTACAGCATCTCCGACAACATGGTACGGTGCTACTTCCCAGCTGACGCGGGAACGTACATGCTCGAGGTCGACTACACGGTCATGCGGCGTGTGACCGTGTTCCGCGATGTGGGTGAATTGTATTGGCGTTATGCACAGAGCGACATGCCGGTTGATGCTCACGATGTTTCTTTACGAGTGGCTTTGCCCGTTCCAGCTGGCTTCGAGATCCAACCGGATACTACGGTGATGGCGTGGGGCCATGGGCCGGTGGACGGCACGTTTTCGGTAGGCGAGGATGGGTCGGTTACGTATCACGTCGATGTCGTTAAAGCTGGCCATTACGCTGAAGCCCATCTGCTGTTCCCTTCGAGCTGGATTGACAATATCGACATCCAAGCGCCGAACCACCAAACCGAGATGCGCCGCTCTGATGCTATTGCCGAGGAGTCCCAATGGCTCGACCAGAGCGCGCGTGCGAGTATTTGGGACAACAAGGTGCGCGTCGTGTTCATGCCGCTTGTTGCAATTGCCGCGCTCGTAGCTATCGTCATTGCGATAGCGTTTGGTCGTTCGCCGCGAACACGCCGCTGGTTTGTTCGCGTAGCAGCAACGCTCGGGGTAATTGCCCTGGCCGAACAAGCGTTTTTCAGAGAACCGCTAACAACATGCGTTCTGCTGGTTGCCGCTGCCGCAACCGCTCTTCTTGCAGGCTGCTTGCCTTTGAACGATGAGGCACCAGAGGAAGAGCTCTGCGAGTTGTGCGAATCCGATTCGGAGGGCGAACCGGACAATCCTACGGAACAAGGAGACGACCGTGAGTCAGAGTAACGGCAACATCGTGTTGATCGGAATGCCGGGTGCGGGCAAATCGACGCTCGGAGTCGTTTTGGCAAAGATTCTCAACAAGCAGTTCCTCGATGCCGATCTGGTCATCCAAAACCTGCATGGCAAGACGCTGCAGACGCTCATTGACGAGAGGGGAGCCGAGGGTTTCATCGCACTGGAAAACGAAGCGCTTTGCGGAATCGAGGCACACAACACGGTCGTTGCAACGGGGGGAAGCGCAGTTTACTCAGACGAGGTAATGGCCCATTTGGCAAAGATAGGCACGGTCGTTTACCTCGAGATTTCGTACGAATCCCTCGTCGAACGCCTTGGTGACCTCGACGAGCGCGGGGTTGTGTTCAGGGGCGATGCGGGAATGGGATTGCGGGGTCTTTACGACGAACGCCGTCCGCTCTATGAGGACTATGCCGATTTGACGGTTGATGTCGACGGCCTGACGATAACCGCCGCAGCACGCAAGGTTGCTGCTGCGTATGCAAAAAGCTAGCTAAAAGAGGCGGATCCGTTCGGCCTCATCACAAACTGATCTTCAGCATAGATACCGCTTGTGCCCACTTCGCCTGAAAGTTCGAAGTCAAGGAGCGGGCAGTCGTCATAGCCGTCTTCCACCATCAATCAATCCCTCGCTTCTTATTGCATCCCATGCAATAAGAAGCAGGTCAGAGAGGATAACTCTCCGACCTGCAAGTTTACTGGCGCCCCAGGGCCGATTCGAACGGCCGACACCCGCTTTAGGAGAGCGGTGCTCTGTCCCCTGAGCTACTGGGGCGTAGGCGGTATTGTACCAAATCGGCTAGCCGGATGTCTTTGACGCTGCCGAGCTCGATGAGGGTGTTGGCGTTGGCGTCGGATCCTTATCAAAAGCTACCGACAGACTGAGGTCTCCCTTAACGTTGCTGATGGTCACGGAGCTTGAGGCGCCGTACGAGTTCCCGTTCGAGTCGACCACGCTGGAAATGTGATATCCGGAATTCGCCACGATGGAGAATGTGACGCTGTCATCCTCGGGCACCTGGGTGCTTTCGGGAGTTACGTAGCCACCCGACGGATCGTTCACATACGCAATTGCGTAGTAGTACTGCACGCCCGTGCTGACCTTGATGTTGACCGTCGAGTCGGGTTTCGCTTTCTCGCCAGCTGCGGGCGATTGGCTTATGACGCAGCCCTGGGGTACGTTCTTGTCGGACGCGTAATCGACGGTCACTTCAAACCCGGCATTGTTCAGGGCGGCTGTTGCCTCACCTTCGTACATGTTCTTGACATCGGGCACAGCGATGGTCTCTTGACCTGCAGAGAGGATGTAGATGACTGTCGAACCCTTGTCGGCTTTCGTGCCTGCTTCAGGCGTTTGGCGCATGACGCGATTCTCTTTGACCGTGTCGGAATGCTCAGCTGTGCCAGCTTCGTATTTGAAGCCGGCACGTTGCAGGGCGGCGCGTGCCTCGTTTGCCGTCATGTTGGTCAAATCAGGCACTTCAACTTGCTCGACGCCTTTCGAGACAGTTAAGTTGATGGGCGTATCCTTTGGTTGCTTCGTCTTGGCGCGCGGCGACTGGCTGATGACCGTATCGGCGGGTATCGCGTCATTGAAAGCGTATTCGATGTTTCCTACCTTGAAGCCCGCGTCCTCGACAGCCGCAGTTGCCTCGTTGAGCGTCATGCCAGCGCAATCAGGCACCTCGGCACCTTCGCTGACGGTGTTGCCGAGCAGGAAATACGACAGTGCGGCGATGATGGCGATGGCGACGATGGCGCCCAGCGCGATGAACACCCCGCGACGGGATTTACCGCCCTGCGAGCCGTTGGTGCCACCTGGTTGACCGATGACGCCGCTGTTTTGGAAATTGTTCTGTCGGATCTGGTCGCCTGAAGGCTTCATGACGGCGGTTTGCTCGCCGTTGAAGGGAACCGGCGGGATGTCGGGAATCTTGTCATTGATAAGCATGGTGTCAGCGGTGTTGAAGCCGCCGAGGCTGACCGCGCGGCCTGCGAGGAAATCGTTGAGTGCGCTGCGCATGTCGCGTGCCGTGGCAAAACGATCGCGCGGGTCCTTCGCAATCGCCTTCATGATGATGCTCTCGAGGGCGGGGTCGATTGCGGGGTTTATCTCGCGTGGTGGTACAGCCTGATCTTGCACCTGCTTGAGCGCAACGCTCACTGCGTCGGGTCCGTCAAAGGGCAACTTGCCCGTAGCAGCCTCGTAAAGCACTATGCCAAGCGAATAGATATCGCTTGCAGCTGTGAGCTCTTTGCCTTGCGCCTGTTCGGGGGAGATGTAGTGGGCGGTGCCGAGCACGGCCGACGTCTTTGCCATAACCGAGTTCTTGGCACGTGCAATGCCGAAATCCATGACCTTCACGTTGCCGTCCGGCTGGACCATGATGTTCTGGGGCTTGATGTCGCGGTGAATGATGTCGAGGTTGTGCGCGACGGCAAGTGCTTGGCAGACCTGCGAGCCGATTTCCGCAACCTTACGCTGGTTGATGGCACCGCGCTGCTGTATGGCGGTCTTCAGATCGGAGCCCCGCACGAACTCCATGACGATAAACGACGTATCAGTATCCTGACCCCAGTCGTATACGTTGACGATGTAGGGGCTTTGCAGGTTTGCTGCAGCTGCCGCTTCCTGGCGGAATCTTGTGCGGAAGTTCTCGTCTTCCGCATATTGGGGAAGCATGATTTTGATAGCGACCGTGCGTCCGAGGACCCTGTCTTGTCCCTGGTAGACTTCTGCCATCCCGCCGATGCCGACCCGTTCGCCGACAAGGTAGCGGTTGCTGAGCGTCCTTCCTGTCATGTTGCCTGTCACTTTGCTCTCCTTCATGCTTCGTGTTCGTGTTTGTGCGGCGTTGTGGTCACACGAATCATCAGCCTATATCTTCCTACAAAATTCCCTTGATTTGTAGCGCTGTTTGTAAAACATTTCTTGCTTTGAGCGCTGCATTGTCCGAATATTCACTGTCAATTGCCTGCTCAAGCACGATTGCCACGACAACTTGCGGATCGTCAGCTGGTGCATAACCAACAAACCAGCTGTCATCAGCCGCCTTGCCTGTTTCTGCCGTGCCCGTTTTGCCCGCAACTTGAACACCCGAAAGTTGGGCATTGAAGCCAGTGCCGTAATTGACGACATCCACGAGTATCGCGGAAACACGCTCGGCCGTCTGTTCGCTGACAGCGCGCTGGAACGTCGAGGGCGATGCTGTGTAGCTGCGCTGGCCGTTGGCGTTATAGATGCCCTCAACGAGGTACGGATGCATGATCGAGCCGTCGTTTGCGATGGCGCATCCAACCATGGCCATCTCGAGCACGGTCGCGACAGGACCCGCTTCTGCTTCGTCGCCGACGGGTTGGCCGACGGCTGCCCAAGCAGTCTCCCAAACACTCATTTCTTTCGGGCTTGACATGACCGAAGAAGCGAGCGGGAGCTCGAAATCGATGTCTTTGTCAAAGCCGAACTTATCAGCGCCCGCGACGAGCGTTTCTGCACCAATTTCAACACCAAGCTGGGCAAATGCCGTGTTGGACGAGTAGGCGGTTGCTTGCGCGAGCGTGAGCATGCCGTAGTCGTTGCCGTCGAAATTGCGCACGGTAGCATTGCCGATCTCGATTTGACCCGGTGAGTTGTAGACGGAGCTCTCGTTGGCGATGTCGTTTTCGAATGCGGTCGACAGCGTGATGATCTTGAACGTCGAACCAGGGGCGTATTGAGCTTGAGTTGCACGATTGAGCAGCGCAGTTGTCGAGTCGCCCCCGGCGGCTGCATCGAGCACTGCCTCGAAATCGGCAGCATTGTAAGTCGGCGACGATGCCATGGCGAGCACCGCACCCGACTTCGGGTCGATGACGACGCATGCACCGGTGTAGCCTTCAAGTGCCTGTTGGGCAGCACTTTGAATGGTCGAGTCGATGGTCAGCACGACGTCGTTGCCCGGCTGCGTGATTCCCGCCTGGGTGTTGAGCACGTCGAGCCAGCTTGCGAAGTTCTGCTCGCCGGCCAAAGCCTCGTTTTCGCTCGCCTCGATGCCGCTCATGCCGTACTTCGTAGAGTAGTAACCCACGACTTGCGAGGCCAAATTCCCGGCGGGGTAGGTGCGCTCGTACGTGCCGTCATCCAAGAGGACGCTTTCTGCCAGCGTGGTGCCATCATATGTCATGATGGTTCCGCGTTTGACGGTAGCCTCCTTGGCCAACGTGTGGTTATTGCCCGGCATGTTCTGGTATTCGCGTGCTTGCACGACCATGATCATCGTCAGGTTTGCGACGAGCAGCGCGATAAGTACGGACAAGATGATGAGCGACGTCGTCAGACGCTTGCCGAGCGAAACGCGGCCGAGCACGCTGTTCGAATGCAGCATGCCAGTAGTCGCCATCTCCCGACCGACGCCCGTTCCCTCGTCGCCGCATCGCAGTAGAAAACCTACTGCGATGAAGCTGGCCAGCAGTGAAGATCCACCTTGGCTGACGAATGGCAAGGTGAGGCCCGTCAGAGGAATGAGCCGCGTGACGCCGCCGACGATGATGAAGGCCTGCAGGACGATGGTGGTCGTAAGGCCGACGGCAACCATCGAGCTGAAATCGCTCTTCGCGCGCGCAGCTGTCAGATATCCGCGGATTGCGAAGCTCAGGTAAACGAGCAGGACGCCTGCGCTGCCCATGAGGCCGCATTCCTCGGCGATTGCAGCAAAGATGAAGTCGCTTTCGACGACGGGAATCTGATAAGCCAAACCGCGTCCGATTCCGACGCCGAACAAGTCGCCATCGGCCATCGAGTACAGGCCTTGGAGCATTTGATAGCCCGCACCTTGAGGGTCGGCAAACGGGTCGAGCCAGTTGGCTACGCGCACCTGCACGTGAGTGAAGCCCATATAGGCGCCGACGCAGCCGAGAATCATGAGCATGAAACCTATGACCAGGTAGAACTTCTTGCCCGTGGCAACATAGAGCATCGCTAGGAACACGAAGAAGAATACGAGTGCGCTGCCGAGGTCTTTCTCGAAGATGACGATGAGCAATGCAATTGCCCACATGACGAGCATCGGAGCGATGGTCTGGAAGTCGGGAAGGCGGAACGGCCCGATCCTCCATGTGAACACCGACAAAAGCTCTCGGTTGGATGCGAGGTAGCTCGCGAGGAACAGCACGATGACGACCTTCGCAAGCTCGCCAGGCTGGAACGAGAGCGGTCCGATGGACAGCCAGATGCGACTTCCGTAGATCTCCTGGCCAAGCCCGGGAACGAGCGGCGAGAGCAGCAAGATGAAGCCGAGAATCATCAATGTGTATTTGAAGTTTGCAAGCTTCTCGAGCCGTCGCGAGAACGCGAGCACCAAAATCATGCAGAGAACACCGACGAACAGCCAAACGACCTGGTTGTATGCAAGATCAGGAGCTAATCTCGTCACAAAGGCTATCCCGATGCCGGCCAACACGAACACAAGCGGCAAAATAGCTGGATCAGCATCGGCTGCGAAAAAGCGCACGGCGATATGCGCCACGATGAACGCGACGAAAATCCCGATGGGCACGCCGAGCGTGGTCCATCCGAGCTGCTGGCCTTGGTTGAGCGCGAGCATCGCAAACAACAAGATTACGATGGGCGCTCCTACGCACAGCAATATGAGCTCGAGATTGCGGCGCGTCATGCGGTCGAGGCCTCCTTGGACTTAGACTCAAGGTCTTCCTTGTACGTCTCTACGAGCTCTTCAGCTTCCTCGACACTCGACACGCGCATGCCTTCGCGGATTCTCTCGGCTGCGGATGGCGGTAAATCATCGACGGCGACATTTGATACCACGACGAGCTCTGAATACGAGAAGCCCAGCACATCGCCTGGTACGCCGCGATAGACGGCGACCTTGCCGTCTTCTTCGGTGAGATACGCCGTGTTGTGAAGATAAGTGTATCCGCCCCATGCGGCGGCGGCGATTATGCCGATGAGCAGCAGGATGACAAATGCGACAGTGATGAACGTGCGGCGTTTGACTTTCCGACGGGCTTTGTCACCCAGGCCGATGGCGTTGGCAACGACGACAGTGACGTTGTCGGTGCCGCCTGCCGCAATGGCTTCGTTCACCAAGGCGGCAGCACATCGTTGAGGATCGGCAACGCGGTTCATAATCGCCTCAATGCCTTCGTCTTCGACCATCGATGTCAGGCCGTCGGAGCACAGCATGAGCCGGTCACCTGCTTCTACGCGGATCTCGTAAAGGTCGGGGACCATGTCGGGGTCGTTGCCCAACGCGCGCGTGATGACCGAGCGGTTCGGGTGAAATCGTGCTTCTTCGGGTGTGATCTGGCCTGATTCGATCATGTTGGCCATGAGGCTGTGGTCGCGCGTGATTTGCGAGAGTTTTCCACCGTGCAGCAGGTAGGCGCGTGAGTCACCCACTTGGGCTATGACGAGCTTGTCAGCTTCGAGCATGGCAGCCGTGCAGGTCGTGCCCATGCCTTCACGGCCTTCGCCTGTGAGCGCAGCGGTGATGATGTCGCGGTTTGCCTGTTCGACAGCCTTGCCGAGTTCTTCGGCGTCTGCATGTTTTGGCGCGCATTCCGCGACGGTCTTGACGCAGATTTCGGAAGCGACCTCGCCTGCTGCGTGGCCTCCCATGCCATCGGCAACGACGAACAGCGGAGGAGTCACGTAAAGCGAATCCTCGTTCTGCTCGCGGACGCAACCGATGTCGGTACGGCTTCCGAATTGGGTGACTGCACCTGTGCGCGTGCGTTCAGTGGAACGATATGAGCTCGATCTTGCCATTTAGTTGCGCCTCACGCGAATCGAGACGTCGCCGATGGTGACGACATCGTTTTCAGACAGCGCAACCGGGTCGGAAATGCGTTGACCATTGACGGTGGTTCCGTTCGTCGAGCCTAGATCCTCGACGAACAGGTTTTGGCCCATGAGCGTGAACCGTGCATGGCGCGCCGAAACGTATCCGGCTGCGATGACGATGTCTGCATTGGGGGAGCGACCCACGATGACGGGGCCGCGTACGACGATCGATACGCCTCGTAGCTCCTTTGGGCCTTTCTCGACCGAGAGGTTCCAAGTGCGTTCTTTCTTGCGCTGACCGCGCACCAGGCCGATTCCCGTGCGCATGATGGCGAAGAGGAACAGGTAGAGCAATGCGACGAAGAGCAGACGTCCGATGAGCAGAACGACGTCTATCAATGATGCCTCCCTTGTGTCGTGCGGATTTGGTTCATAACGTGGTTCGTTTTAGGTTCGTTCGGTGGGATGTTCTGTCGTAGGGGCGCCTTTCGACGCCCCGGTTGGTTTCGAGCGAGCGGCTAGTAAACCGTGAACTGGAAATCGGTTTTGCCGATTGTGACGACGTCACCCGGGTACAGGGGGTGCGACGCGATCGAAATCCCGTTCACAAGCGTTCCGTTCATCGATTTCATGTCGGTGATGGTCCAGATGCCCTGCGTCGTGAGACGCAGCTCGGCGTGCTTGCGGCTCGCATTGATGTCTTGGACAACGATGTCGTTATGCGAATCGCGACCCATGGTGATGAGCGTGCCAGCGAGGTCGTACGGGCGCTGGTAGGTCAGATCGATGAGGCGCGCATGTACGATTCTCCTGTTGGGAGTGGGGTTCGCGCCGCCAACGAACGCAGCCGTGTTGGGTTGCTGTTGTGGTTCGGGTTGAGGCTCGGGCGTTGCGATGCTTTGCGGATACGCGTAGCCATCATCGATGAACTCGCCGCTGTCGGCCGCCTTGTCGCGATAATCTTCGAAATCCTCGCTGTTGAACGTGTACTCGCCGTAGTCTATTGAACGGTCGATTTCCTCTTCGGGAACATAAGGCAGAGGAGGCTTGCGCTGTGGGGGAGCAGGCTCGGGCTCGGGTTCGATGAAGTCGACGTAGCCACTTGCCCATGCCTCTTCGGCGTAAGCTTCTTGCTGCTGCGGTTGCGGTTGGTAGTCTTGAGGAGCCGGTTGCGCGTACTGCGGACGTGGGGCGATGCCGTAGCGCTGCATTTCTTCGTCGCGAAGCTGGGCGACGATGGGTGCAGCCACCAACTCGGCGATGACGTCGAACTTTCCATGCCTCAAACCATCATCGACGACGAATCGCACCAGCGGTTCACCATCCATGACGAGGCCTTGCTCCATGGCTTTGGCGCTCAGGTACGTTTCGGTTTCGCCTGCGAGCGTCGGGTAATAGCCGAACAGACGCGCGTCGTCGTCGGGGTTGACGAGCACCGTGTAAAGCGTAGGTGCATATTCGCGGCCGGCGCCAACCATGGTCTCGCGCCTCATCTGCTTCTCGGCTTTTTTGGCAATTTGAACGGGAGAGATAGGCGCTTTCGACATTTTGCCGGCTGCACCTTCGAAGGTGTCTTCCATCCGGTTCTCGAACTTCGAGAAAATACCCATTGCTACTCCTTTTTCACTGCGTTTAACGAGCTGTTTCTCGTGTATATAGTTAAATGCATTATCCTCTAGTTCGCAGATTTTTTTCAAGTTGTTGCCATCCTTCCACAAGTTTAGTGCCGAAACTGCCCAAAAAACCGCTGCCCCCTTTTATCTGGCCTTTTCGGCGCATTGCGAGGGCGGATTCATGTGGCGTGAAGATTAAGGGGGCTGGGGTCAGTTCTCCTAGTTTTCGTGCTGCAAAGCAGCAACAGCTGAGGTTCGCGTTCTCTGCCTAGCTTGATAGCGGCAAACGATGATATGATTGCTTTTGGATTACCAAGAATCTTCTCTGGCAGAGGCCTTTGAACATGGACGACCGCCAACTTGAAAACCTGTACCATGCCAACTTCCAGAGGGTGTATAACTACGCCTATTACTCGTTGCTGAACTCCGCCGAAGCTGAGGATGTGACCAGCGCGGTTTTTGTCAAGGTCGTTGCGAATATCGACAAGTACGATGCTTCTCGGGCTTCGTTTGGCACATGGGTCACGCATATCGCCCATAATGTATTGGTCGATTACTACCGCACGCGCAAGACGACCGTTCCGATTGAAAAAGCCGTGGTCGACGAACCTTCGGTTGAAGATGACTATCCTGTGCTGGATGACCGCCAACAGCGTGCCGCCAAGCTGCTCTCCTGCCTTTCGGCGCAAGATCGCGAGCTCGTATACCTGAAGTATTACCAAGAAAAGAAGAACGTCGAAATTGCGCAGCTGCTCGACATGAACCCGTCGACGGTCGCCACGCGCTTGCGACGTGCGCTCATCGCCATGCGCGCTTGCGCTGAAGAGGAAACCTCATGACGCAGCAGCGGGAAGCCTTGCAAATGCAGCAGGGCGAACAGCAGAAGCTGTTCCGGCAGACCGCTCTCGATCAGGTGTCGACGACGACAGGACTCGATGCCTACATCAAAGCGGTACGACCCAGTACATGGCTTGTTGCCGTGGCTGCAGTCATCGCCATGGCAGCCCTGCTCATCTGGGGCTTCACTGCCAAGGTGGCTACGACCATCAACGACAACGGTGTCGTGGTTGACGGCCAGGTGGTCAGCTATCTGACTGAAAAAAACCGCAACGAAGTTAGCGTCGGCGACCGCGCGCTTGTAAACAACGAAGAGGCGATTGTCGTCGACGTGTCCAAAACACCGCTTTCCTCGCGCGATGCCGGGGCTGTGGCCAAAGACAATTACACGCTCGAAATGCTCAAGCTCGAGGACTGGAATTACCCCGTGTACCTGACCATGGACAATTTGCCCAAGGAAGGCGCTCTGGTCGATGTGATGATCACGACCGACGAGGTGGCGCCCATTTCGTTCCTCCTCGACTCGGAGCTGGGCAATGAGTCGAGTTAAGGGGCCCGTCCGCACCGTCCCCATGGTCATGCAGATGGAGGCGCTTGAATGCGGCGCTGCCTGCTTGGCCATGATCCTCGCATACCACGGCAAGTGGGTGGGGCTTGACCAAGTGCGTCATGACTGCGGCGTGTCGCGCGATGGCTCGCGCGCAATCAACATCCTGAAGGCAGCCCGTTCCTACGGTCTCGTAGCTGATGGGTACAGCCTCGACTCCGAAACGATTGCGACTATGCCGCTGCCCTGCATCATCCATTGGAATTTCAACCATTTCGTCGTGTTGAGAGGTTTCAAGGGCAAGTGGGCCTATCTCAACGATCCCGCACGTGGCTCGATTCGCGTGTCGCTCGAGGAATTCGACCGTTCGTTCACGGGCATTGCGCTGTGCTTCGAACCGGGCGAATCGTTCGAGGAGGGAGGCAAGCCGGCCAGCGTCGTATCATTCGCGCGCTCGCGGCTCAAGGATGCCGCTGGCCCCACCATCGTAATCGCCGTCGCTGCCATCATCGGAGCGTTTGCCGGCATTGCCAACGCGTCATTCTCGCGTGTGTTCATGGACCGTATCCTGACGGGCATCGACCAAGATTGGCTCGTGCCGCTCGTCGCGCTGATGGCCATCATTGCCATCTTGCAGTGCATCGCCGCGGGCATCAACTCTGTCAGCGCTCTGCGCGTTCAGGGGAAATTCGCTGTCTCTGCAAGCACCGAATTCGTCTGGCACCTGCTGCGGCTTCCAGTGTCGTTCTACGAGCAGCACAACATCGGCGATTTACAGCAGCGCCAATCCGAGAACGAGAGCGTCGCCTACACGCTTATCTCGCAGCTGGCTCCCGTGATGCTCAACGTGGTCCTGCTCGTGGTGTACCTGGTCGTCATGGTGCGCTACAGCCTGATGCTTACGCTGGTCGGGCTGTTCACTGTCGTCGTGAATCTGTTCGTGGTCAACGCCACGGCACGCGCTCGCGTCAACGTCACGCGCGTTCAATCGCGCGACAATGGCCGTCTGTACTCGTCGACGATCGGTGGCATCGACCAAATCGAGAGCATCAAGGCTTCAGGTGCCGAAGACGGTTATTTCGCGCAGTGGAGCGGTTACCAGGCTGCGCTTGCGGCAACCCAAGCGCGTTTGGCTCGCATAACTCAGTATCTTGGAGCGCTTCCCTCAGCACTGGTCCAGTTGACTAACGTCATCGTATTGACCTTGGGCGTGTGGCTCATCATGGAGGGAGAATTCTCGGTGGGCATGTTGCTGGCATTCCAGAGCCTGCTCTCACAGTTTTTCTCGCCCATTAACTCATTTCTCTCGCTCAATCAACAGGTACAAGAAATGCGCACGTCGATGGAGCGCATCGACGACGTGCTCAAAAGCGAAACCGACGTTCCAGGCGATATTGAAATGGACTGCTTTTCGGGAGAGAGGCTCTTGGGCAAGCTTGATGTCGATGGACTGACGTTTGGCTACTCGCCACTCGGGGCGCCGGTGATTTCCGATTTCGACTTACACGTTAAGCCTGGTGAATGGGCTGCGCTCGTCGGCGATTCCGGCTGCGGTAAATCGACCATTGCCAAATTGATTGCGGGTTTGTACAAGCCCTGGGAGGGAACGGTGTCGTTTGATGACGTCTCTTCCGATGAAGTACCGCGCGTGAAGCTAAAGCGGTCTCTTTCAGTTGTTGACCAAGACATTGTGTTGTTCGACGGCACCATCATGGACAACTTGCGTTTGTGGGACGACTCGATCGATGAGGCCGACGTGTTCTGTGGCGCACGGGATGCGTGCATACACGAGGCCATCGTGGCTCGGCCCGATGGATACGACCAGGCGGTAACATCTGATGGAGCCAACTTCTCGGGAGGTGAGCGCCAGCGCCTCGAAATCGCTCGCGCCATGTCGCTCAATCCCACGATCATGATCCTTGACGAGGCCACGAGCGCGCTCGATGCCAAGACCGAGCAAGAGGTCATGCAAGCCATACGTGCACGCGGCCTTACATGCATCGTGGTTGCGCACCGCTTGTCAACCATTCGCGATTGCAATCAGATCGTGGTGCTCGAAAAGGGGCACGTGGTGGAGCGCGGCACCCATGACGAGCTGATGGAGCTCGATGGCCGCTATGCGGCGCTTGTAAGCGACGGGGATGCGGGAGGTGCGCGATGAGCGATTCAGCGACGCAGCTTCCCATGAACGGCCTCGATGCGGCCTTGGCTGTTTTGCTTGCCAATTTCAACGTGAAGCCTTCTGGCACGCCTCCCGCCGGTGACACAACTGAACAACAGCTCGACAGAACGCTGCATCCCCACGGCATCATGAGGCGCAAGGTGCGTCTGGAAGGGAAGTGGTACAAGGACGCGATTGGAGCGATGCTGGGCACCTTGCAGGATGGTACGCCCGTGGCGCTGCTTCCCCGTGGTGCAGCGGGCTATTCTTACGTTGACCCTGCAACCGGCAAACGTATTCGCGTGACCGGCGGCAATGCGAGCACCATCCAGCAAGATGCCCTGTGCCTGTACCAGCCGCTTCCCTTGAAGCCGCTGGGCCTTCGAGATCTGGCCATGTTCGGCCTGAGGTCGCTTGGAAAGGCCGACTACGTGACGATAGTGCTGGTCAGCGTGATTGCGACCATCATAGGCCTACTCCCCGCATGGGCGAACCAGGTCATTTTTGACCAGGTCGTGCCTTACGGCAAGCCATCGCTCGTCTTGCCGGTCGCCGCACTGTTGATCGGGGCCGTGCTTTCGCAAGCGGTCATAGGCCTTGCCAGGTCGCTTGTGACGGCACGCATCGGCACCAAGCTCAACGTGCAGGTGCAAGCGGCCGTGATGGCGCGTCTCTTGCTGTTGCCGCCAAGGTTTTTCGTGGAGCATCAGCCAGGCGAGCTGACCAATCGAGCCATGGCGGTCACGAAGCTCGTGCAGCTGCTGATGCAGGTTGTGTTCACCACAGGGCTCTCGTCGGTGTTGTCGCTTGTTTACATCGTGCAAATCGCCAGCTTCGCACCGCAGCTCACCATTCCTGCGCTCTTCGTCCTGGTTGTGAATGCGGCTGTCACCACTGGGGCAACGCTTGCCAACATGCGCTACGACCAGAAGCAACTCGAGAACACGGCAGGCCTTTCAGGCACGCTGGTTTCGCTGCTCTCGGGTATAAGCAAGATCAAGCTGGCGGGTGCCGAGCGTCGGGCCTTCATTCGCTGGGCCCAAGATTATGCTCAAGTTGCCAAGACCATTTACGACCGTCCACTGCTGCTGAAAGCGTCAAGCGTCATAACGACAGCCACGGGGCTGGCGGGCACCATCCTCATCTACTTCCTCGCGAGCGCCACGCAGGTGTCGGTTGCCGACTACATGGCGTTCAACGTCGCGTACGGCATGGTTACAGGCGCCATCATGGCGCTTGCCGGCATCGGCACGCAAATTGCGGCTATCCAGCCGACCATGAAGCTCGTCGAGCCTGTTCTGAAATGTCAACCCGAAGCACGCGAGGGCGATCATCCTGTTGAGGGCGTTACAGGTGCTATCGAGTTGGCGAACGTCACGTTCCGCTACAGCGAGGACGGTCCAGCCATCGTCGATGATCTAAGCCTCTCGATTCATCCTGGCGATTACGTGGCGATTGTCGGCCGCACGGGATGTGGCAAATCCACCCTGGTGCGCTTATTGCTTGGTTTCGAAGAGCCCGAACGGGGCGCCATCTGCTACGACGGGCGCGACATCGCCACGCTCGACAAGCGTTCGCTGCGCCGCCATATCGGCGTCGTTCTGCAAACCGGCAGGTTGGTATCGGGCAACATCTTCCAGAACATCACGCTTTCCGCTCCTCACCTGACGATGGACCAGGCGTGGGAAGCGGCTGAGCTGGCCGGCATTGCCGGCGACATCCGCACCATGCCCATGGGCATGTTCACGCACATCTCCGAAGGCTCGGGAAGCATCTCGGGCGGTCAACGCCAGCGCCTGCTGATAGCGCGCGCGGTCGCCGCCAAACCCAAGTTGCTCATCTTCGACGAGGCCACGAGCGCGCTCGACAACATCACACAGCGTCAGGTGTCCGACGCTCTGGGCGCGCTTGACTGCACGCGCATTGTGGTGGCGCATCGGTTGTCCACGATTCGCAACTGCGATCGTATTCTCGTGCTCGACGGCGGACACATCGTTGAGGATGGCACGTATGACGATTTGCTTGCGCAAAATGGCGTTTTCGCCGAGCTGGTGGAGCGCCAAAGGTTGACATAGCGCTTTGAAACGGTTCATGCATTTCATCGTATGAGCAGTTAAAAGGTGCATTCGGGTCGCTGACGTTAAAAAGAAGGAGGAAGACGATGAGGATTATCTGGTTCTGCATTCCCGCATATGGGCATACTAATCCGACCATCGAAGTTGTTCGCGAGCTTGTGCAGCGTGGCCAAGAAGTACGCTACTACTCGTTCGAGGAGTTCCGGGAGAAGATCGAAGGTGCTGGAGCCGACTTTGTGTCCTGCGATGCCTATTTACCCGCCCTCGATGCAAAGAGCGAGCGCAAGCTCCATGAGGTGTCAACCACGGAGATGAGCGTGCAGTCGTTTCGCATCACCGCCATCCTCGATCCCATCATCTCGCAGGATGTGGAGTCATGGCAGCCTGACGTGCTGGTCACGGATTCCGCTTGTTTCTGGGGCAAACTCACAGCAATTAAGTTCGACCTTCCCTGGGTGTGCTCCACCACCACGTTCGCATTCAATAAGGATTCTGCCCAATACATGCAACAGAGCGCATCGGAGATTGCCGATATGGTCTTGGGGCTTCCGCGCATGAACCGCGAGATCCGCAAGCTGCGGGGCTTGGGCTACCACGTGAAGAACGTTCTCGACATCGTGCAGAACAAGCCTGACGACAACACCATCGTCTACACCTCACGCACCTTCCAGCCCTGCGCCGAGACTTTCGATGAGATGCATTACCGCTTCGTTGGCCCATCCGTGCGCGAGGTAGAGCCGCGCGAGAAGACTGGCCGCCCGCTGGTGTTCGCATCACTCGGCACGGTCATCAACGACCGCCCTGGTTTTTACCGCACGCTCATCGAAGCCCTGCACGACGAGGATGTCGACCTGCTCATTTCCTGCGGTAAGGCGTTCGACCCAACGGTTTTGGGCGAGCTTCCCGCCAACGTGCGCGTCGAGCACTACGTGGATCAGATGGAGGTGCTCTCGCGGGCGAGTCTGTTCGTCACGCACTGCGGCATGAACAGTGCATCGGAGGGCATGTGGATGGCAGTGCCCGAACTGCTCTTCCCCCTGACGGGCGAACAACGGGCGGTGGCGCGGCGCGTGGCCGAGGTCGGCGCCGGCGTTCTCCTTGACGAGCACGATGCCAAAGATGCGCTAAAGCTGAAAGCGGCTGTGCTCTGTGCGCTTGCGGACGAGGACATTTCCACAGGGGCTGCCCGCATGAGGGAAGACCTTCGTTCATGCGTCGGTCCTTCCGGTGCAGCCGACTTCATCGAGCAGTGTTCCCTGAAACGTTAAACCCCCGTGCTCGTATAATTAATTGCAAGGTGAGACACGCTAATCATCCGCTGCATCAAGAGGAGGTTGATTGTGAACCTGGAAGACTACATCAAGGAACTAAGCCCCGAACTGCAGGAGAAGGCCCGCGCGTGCGGCAGCGTCGATGAGCTGTTGGCGCTCGCCAAGGAGAACAAGATCCCGTTGCCCGACGAGGCGCTTGCCGCCATCGCGGGTGGTGAGGACATCGCAGGTGGGAGTTGCATTAAGACTCACTGCCCGAGGTGTGACGGAACGCGAATCGGATACCAGGAAGAATACACGCAGCATTACCTAATCACGCATTACAATTGCTCTGAATGCGGTTACGAATGGGATCATTACGATTCTTACGACGTGTAGAAACCTATGATTTACCGCCTGAAACAAGGTTGCAGCCTGCGTGGATGGCTGTTCAATCCGTACGCTCTCGTTCGGGACGATTGGTATATGCCCACCAATTTGTCAGTGGGCGAGTTCAACGTGTTGGTGCGTTGCGATGGGGAAACTGTCTTCGCGGAAGATGAGCCCGACGAGGTGCGCGCAATTCTAGCACGCTTCCTCGAAGAAGGCGTGATCGAGAAGCACGCAGAGGCGGATCCCATTGACGAAGCGCAAGCTTACAAGCTTTACTCCTGTTGGCGGTTCAACCTGATTAACTGGGCCATCACGGGCAGATGCAACTACAACTGCAAACATTGCTTCGCGGCGGCTGACCTCAATCCGATTGCGGCGCACCCGACAACCGAGCAATGCCTGACGTTTGTGGATCAGTTGGCTTCCTGCGGCATCCGCCATGTATGGCTCACGGGTGGTGAGCCGCTTTTGCGCAACGATTTCCCGCAAATCGCGCAAGCACTTGCCGATGCAGGCATATCAATCGACGACATTGGCACGAACGCCTCGCTCGTCACTGACGAATTGCTTGACGCCCTTGAGGCGATGGGCCACCATCCCCAATTCAACATCAGCTTCGACGGACTTGGACATCACGATTGGCTGCGCGGCGTGCCGGGCGCCGAAGAACGCACGCTTGAGGCAATACAACTGCTAAAGCGACGTGACTACCGCGTGAAAGTGCAGTACTGCCTGTGGGATGGTAACCTCGACACCCTTCGCGAAACCACACGGCATCTTGTGAATCTAGGTGTGGACCATCTGCGCCCGATTCGTATCGTCGAAGCGCCGCGGTGGAAGGCCGCCGAATACGGCCACACGCTCGACTTCCGCGCATATTGTGACCTGATGCTCGATTACCTCGATTGGTATCTGGGCGAAGGTTTTCCCATGGAATTGGAAGTGTGGTCGCTTTTCGACTACATGCCCGGCAACGGGCAGTGCCGGCTCACGCCAGTCAAGCGTTGCAGCATCGAACGCGATCGACTCCAGCCTGTGTGCGGCGATGCGCGCAACATGCCCTTCGTGGCGAGCAACGGCAGCCTGACATTGTGCAATCAAATCTCAGGTTGGGAAGCGGCGCACGGCGTCGAGCACGGCAACGTGTATCAGACGCCGCTGGTCCAGTTGCTTTCCGACTCGCCTTTCACGCAACAGCTGCTGATTACCCGCGCTCAAGTACGCGAGCACAACCCCCAATGCCAGACGTGCGAATTCGCTGGCGTGTGCAGCTGCGGATGTCGTGCCGTTGCCCTGGCAGCTACCGATGACCTGCTGGCTGCCGACCCTACGCAATGCGTGTTCTTCAAGGGTGGTTACCGCGAGCGCTTTGCACAGGTGCTAGCCGACCACGACATCGAATCGTGGTAAAACCCGCACCTCCAACTTTTCTTTCAATTTGGTGAAACGGTTTTCCAACTCATTCGTATAATAGGACAAGCGATTGAAGGCGCTCACGTAAGGAGGCCGTTGTGAACCTGGATGTAAGCGCATAGAGCCTAGAACCATGGGCACGATAAACGACAACTCCTTCGAAAAAGACTTGAAGTGCGATTTCCCGGCAAGGGAATCGTTCCGTGAAGCACTGCTCGAAACCCTGCTTTCCATGGACGAAAGTGAGTTAGCGGCAACGTCGTCAGGCGAATCGGCCGAATCGCGCAAAGGCGCGGGACGAAAAATCAAGCTCGAAGACGCTGATTTGGAGATGCTTGCCGCAGCGGAAGGTGAAGATAGGGTATTCAGGAACCCGTTTGAGGACTCGCTCGAGCAGTGAGAACCGTCTTATGATTATGGGGATAAAAGTCCCCTCATCAACTCTACACCGTCGCGGATTCGTAATTGCGCGACACCTTGAACTGCGATATACTGCGATACCGCACTTGAAAAAGTGCTGTTGCCAACGTGGCTCAGTTGGTAGAGCAGCGCACTCGTAATGCGCAGGTCACCGGTTCGAGTCCGGTCGTTGGCTCCACAAGTTAGCAGGCCAGGGAAAACTCCCTGGCCTGTTTGCGTTTCAGGCTCGAAAACCGCTCATCTGCGTTTCAAGTGCGGAAACTACCTGTATGCGTGATTTGTACTATATACTGTTGTGATAATCGCCTAGGCGCTTTTCGATTTTCATCCTGATGAGAGGAATCCTGCATGAGCGATCGATACGGGTACGGCGACGGACGCGAGAGCCGCGACGACGACCTGTACAACGAATACGGTAATTGGCACAGCAGGCGTAGCCTCTCCAACCGTTCTTCAAACGGCGCAGGTGCGTACAGCAATCGTTCGACTCAGAGACGCTCTTCGGAAGACTACGCGTCATACTCCGATTCGCGTTACTCTTCGTCGAACCGCACCTCGAGGTCCGCTTCAACACACTCTGGCAGGACCAGCCAACGTTCCTCGACGCGCAGGACCTCATCGAATTACGATCACGATTATGAACCGCGCAGCTCTTCGCGTCGTTCATCTGCTCTCGATTCGCGTAGTGCTTCACACCGCGCATCTGGCTCCGACCAGCATGCAAGGTCGAGCCGCGCAAGCGAGCGGGATCAGCATCCAACCACACGGCATCGCTCTACCGAGCCTGCGGCAAGTCGCTATAGCCGTTCATCGTACGGTTCGAGGTCTTCGCGGACGAGCGATTCTTCGTCTCGGGCAGCCGCTTCCTCTCAGAGGCGTAGCGTCTCGAGTCGCGCTGCAGAGTCGCATGACGCCTCTTCAGTTGCGCAGTCACGAAGCAGAGTAGCCGACGACGGTGAAACCCTGACCCCCAAGAAGTCGAGGAGAAGCCGCAACGTAGCAATTGTGGCGGCAGTCATCGTTGGTGTCTTGCTCATCGGCGCAGTTTCTGCGTTCGCGTATATCAATTCGATCACGAGCAGCTTGCACGAAGGCGTCGACCAGGATCTGCGCGCCGCACTCGTCGAGACAGACATGGCAAATGAGCCGTTCTACATGCTGCTCCTTGGAACCGACAAGATTTCGTGGCGTGAAGGAACGGAAGACGGCGGCGCGTATCGAAGCGACACCATGATCCTTGCGCGTGTCGATGCGCCTCAGGGCACGATTTCGCTCATCTCGATTCCACGCGATACGCTTGTCGACATGGGTGAAAACGGCTGGCAGAAGATTAATGCTGCATACAGCCTCGGCGGTCCTTCGTATGCAGTTGAAATGGTCTCAAAGCTTACCGGTGTGGACATCTCGCATTATGCCGAGATCGACATGGACGGCCTGTCGGCGATTGTCGATGCCATCGGTGGCGTCGAGGTCGAAGTGCCATTGGAGATCGACGACGAAGATGCGGGCGGTTACGTACCTGCTGGTTGGCAGACACTCGACGGCGAGCATGCACTCATCGTCTGCCGTTCGCGCAACAGCTACGTTGAAACGGCGGCTGCACCCGACCTCATGCGCGCAGCGAATCAGCGCATGGTGCTTTCCGCGATTGCGCACAAGGTGCTCGCTTCCGATGTCGCGACGATTGCCAACACGGTGCGTTCGGCAGCCAATTACGTCACGACCGATCTCGAGCTGAACGACATCATCGGTTTGGCGCAGGCTCTGCAAGGCATGGATACTGACGATTCGTTCTACACCGCATCGCTTCCGACGCGAGCTCTGTACATCGCGAATGGCTATGGGTATCCCGACGTAGTCGGGTTTGCCCCGACTGACACCGTCGATCCGAGCATCCTCGAGGGTTGGTACGGTATTTTGGAAGACGACGAATGGTCGGCCATGAGGGGCCGCATGTCAGAAGGCAAACCGCCTGCAGAGGGTTTGGAGATTGACGAAGCGACGGGCACCATTTTGTCAACAGCAGGGTCCGACGCCGCTGACATCAGCAACAAGACCGCTTGGATCACGATTGTGAACGGCACTGACCGCGAGGGTCTCGCGACACGCGTCATGGGCATGCTCAATGCCGAAGGTTTCGAGAACATCACTATTGAGGATGCGATGATGGGCTACGACTATCCCGAGACGCTTGTCATCTACGACGAATCTGGCCGCGCGCATGAGGCGGAACAGCTTGTTGAGGCGATGGGCCAAGGCCGTGCCATGCTCAATGACGGTAACTGGATCGTGAGCAACAACTTCCTCATCGTCATCGGTGAAGATTGGAAGGGATCGACTGCATCGAGTTCGTCAGCAAGCGCATCGGCCTCGTCTGCGAGCGCGTCGTCAGGATCAACATAAGCCTAAGGGCAAGCAATGAAGTTCACCGTAATCGCAGTCGGGAAGCTCAAGGAGCGTTTCTGGTCGGACGCATGTTCCGAGTACCTCAAGCGGTTGCAGCCCTACGCGAAGACGAAGGTCGTCGAAATTGCCGATGTCGACCCTGCCCGCGCGGGCGGCGAAGCTGCATCGATTGAACGCGAAGGCACTTCTATTTTGAAAGCGATTCCCGAACGCGCACACATGGTGTTGCTGGCCATCGATGGAAAGCAGCGTTCGAGCGAAGGCCTTTCTCAACGCATCGACGACTTGGGGCTTAGTGGCGTGGGCGAGATAGTTTTCGTCATTGGCGGTTCGTGTGGCGTCAGCGCTGATGTGAGGGCGCGGGCTGATGAGACGCTGTCGTTCGGGCTCATCACGCTTCCGCACAACCTTGCTCGCGTCGTGCTGCTCGAGCAGTTGTACCGCGCTTGCAAGATATCGCGCGGCGAGCCCTACCATAAGTAACGGACATTCATGAGGAGCAGCTCCTTTTCAACGCATCGCGCAGAGCGGAGGATGAAATGAGATTCGTGTCGTGGAACGTCAACGGTATTCGCGCCGTCATGAAGAAGGGCTTCGAAGAAATCTTTGCGACCTTCAATGCTGATGTGTTCGCGCTTCAGGAGACGAAATGCCAGGAAGGGCAGGTCGACCTTTCGTTTGACGGATACCACGACTTCTGGAGTTATGCGGAGCGCAAGGGCTATTCGGGAACCGCTGTGTTCTCGAAGCGCGAGCCGCTGCAAGTGCTGCACGGCTTGGGTGACGACTATCTCGACAACGAGGGGCGCATCTGTGCGCTCGAGTTCCCCGAGCTGTGGTTTGTCGACGTCTACACTCCCAATGCGCAAAACGAATTGGCGCGCATCGACCATCGAATGCAATGGGACGATGCGTTCCGCGAGTTCTGCAAGGGGCTTGAAGAGGGCACGATGCCCGATGGGTCGACCTCCGACCCCAAACCCGTTGTCATGTGCGGTGATTTCAACGTTGCGCATCAGGAGATCGACTTGAAGAACCCAGGTCCCAATCGCGGAAACGCCGGCTTTTCCGATGAGGAGCGCGGTAAGTTCACCGACTTGCTCGATGCGGGATTTACCGATACGTGGCGCATGCTGCATCCCGATACGACGGGCGTCTATTCCTGGTGGAGCTATCGCTTCAATGCACGCAAGAACAATGCGGGATGGCGTATCGACTACTTCCTCACGAGCGATGCGCTGCGCGACAAGATCGAGTCGGCGGAGATTCACGGCGAGGTGATGGGCTCGGATCATTGCCCTATCGCGCTCGAGCTGTCGCTGTAGATTTGATAAGATGGTCAAACATTTTGATTGGCGCGGAAGGATAGTCGGATGAAGTGCGTAATTTCGGTTTTGGGTAAAGATACGACGGGCATTGTCGCGGAAGTGGCGGTGGCGTTGCGCGAATGCGGCGCGAATATCGACGATATCAGCCAGACGCTGCTTGGTGACATCTTCTCGATGACCATGATCGTGACGCTCAACGCGGAAATAGCTGACTTCAACACCGTGCAGGAGCGCCTGCGTGAAGCAGGGGAGCGAATCGGTGTGCAGGTCACCCTGCAGCGCGAAGACGTGTTCCAGTATATGTACAAGATTTAACGGGTGGAAGGACAACGCGACGGGGCCATCTTGCCCCAGACCACCTTCCTGTTATTCCGTAGAAACAAAAAAACGGGCGCCGAGGCGCCCGTTTTGCTTGCTTTCGAACCGCAGTTTACTCTTCAACCTTGGGGGTCGGGGCAGCAGGCTCGTCGAATGCGCCGGCGCAATGCGGGCAACGGGTGGCGCCTTCCTTGACCTCTTCGAGGCAGAACGGGCAGGTGGGCGGATCCATCTCCGGCTCGGCTTCGCCTTCCTCTTCCTTCTTGAGGACGCTGGAGCCAGCTTCCTTCATCTTGTTGATAGCCTTGACCAACAGGAACACGACCAGGGCAATGAGGAGGAAGTTGATGATTGCGGAAATGAAGCTGCCTACGTTGAAGCCGGCGATTGTCAGCGGGATAGCCACGCCGTCTTCGCCCGCAACTCCGCCGGTCAACAGCGTGATCAGCGGGTTGATGATGTCGGTGGTCAGTGCGGTGACGATGGCCGTGAATGCGCCGCCGACGGTAACGCCGACTGCCATGTCCATGGCATTGCCTTTATCAATGAACTCCTTGAATTCCTCAACGAGGCTCTTCTTCTCTTCTGCCATAATGCTTCCTTTCTATTACGTTGGCATTTAGTTGCTGTTAGCGATTTTACGCTTGTCTATAATAAATGGCGAGAGAAATAGTATTTACCTTGCGACAGAATAACTAATTCGCAAGAAACTGGTCGACTAAGGAGCACTGCCTCATATGCACATAGGCATTAGCCTTTTGCTCGTTGCGTTCTTCCTTGCGATGAACGCTTTCTTTGTCATAGCTGAATTTGCCATGGTGCGTGTTCGCCCGTCGCAAATCGAAATGGCTTTGCAGGAGGGGAAGCCGGGCGCGAAAGCCGCGAAGCGCGTCACTGAAAACGTGAACGCTTACCTGGCAGCGTGCCAGCTCGGCATCACACTTGCATCGCTCGCACTGGGCTGGCTCGGCGAGCCGGCGTTCTCGGCTTTGGTCAGGCCTGTGCTCGCGCCGCTCGGATTGTCCAGCACAGCCATTTCGTCAATTGCCATCGCCATCGGCTACATCTTGATGACGACGCTTCATGTGGTCGTGGGTGAGCAGATCCCCAAGTCGTTCGCCATCTTCTCGACCGAACGATGGGCTTTGCGCACGTCGGGTGTGCTCGTCGTGTTCTACCGCATCACCTATCCGATCATGTGGTTGTTCAACACGCTGACGCGAGGTGCCGTGCGCTTGGCGGGTCATGACCCCGACAAGGAGCACGAGGTCTACACCGACGAGGAAATCAAGTTGCTCATCGACGAGAGCACTGAGAGCGGGCTCATCGACCCCGCGCAAAACGAATATGTGGACAACATCTTCGACATCGGCGACAAAGACGCCGAAGCCATCATGACGCCGCGCACTGATTTGGTGTGCCTCGACGTCGAGGACACGCTCGACGAGGTGCAGCAGCAGATCAGGAACTACAAGTTCACGCGCTATCCGGTGTGCCGCGGCAGCAAGGACCGCATCGTCGGCTTCGTGCACGTGAAGGACCTCTACACCGCGCAGCCCGTCAAGCGCGTCGAAGATTTGCCCATCAGGCCGATTGAGGCGGTGCCCGAAAGCATTTCGGTCAGCAAGTTGCTGTCATTGCTGCAAAAGAAGCACACCAAGATTGCCGTTGTAGTGGACGAGCATGGCGGCACGTCCGGTATTGTCACGATCTCCGACGTCATGGAGCAGATCGTCGGCGCCACGCCAGACGAGTATGCCCATGCTGGCGTCGATCGGGTTGTCGAGATCGGAACAGGTGATTTCCTCATCGACGGCTCGATGGCGATTGACGATGTGGTCGAGCTGATTGGCTTCGAGCCGGCCGAGGCAAGCGAGTGCGAAACGGCAGGCGGCCTGCTGCTCGCGTTGTTCGACCGCATTCCCGACGAGGGAGACGAGGTGTCGTCGGAGTCGGGTACTGGTGATTCGGCTACGTTCATGGTTGTCGACATGGACAACCTGCGCATCGACAAGATTCGCGTCGTGCTGCACAAGGATGAGCAGCAAGAGGACGCATAGCGAAAAAGCCGTCATCTGGCGTGTGGTCAACTAACCGTCAGCTGCCGTATGACTGGCTATTTGATTTGAACTCCTGAGAAGCGTTCGGCGTTGCGCCAAAGAACCAGTTCGAGCTCATCGTCGGTCAAGTCGCAATGCAGCATTTCGTTGAGCTCGTGTGTCGGGTCCCACATCGGGTAGTCGCTGCCGTACATGACGCGGTCAGCGCCCCACATGCGGACCAGCTCGCGCATGTGTCGGCGGCCAACCCATGTGAACGAGCTCGATGCATCGACGTACAAGCGCTCGGGGTTGGGCCAGCTGTTCTCATGCATGATGTCGTAGCCCACGTCGTAAACAGACCAACCAGCCAGGTGTGCTGCGTTCACCACCAGGTCGGGGAACGTTTTCAAGATATTGATGAGCCGGTAGGGGCTCGAGTAGTCGTAGCGGTAGTCGCCCGTGTGGACGACGAGCGGCAAGCGGCCGGCGATGATTTCGTAGAAGTTCATGAGCCTAGGGTCGTCCATGTTGACTTCTTGCGTGTCAGGATGAAGTTTGAACCCGTGCAAACCGAGCTCGATTGCGCGCTCTACTTCGGCTTCCATATCCTCGAACTCATGGTGCATTGTGCCGAAACCGATGAATTCGGGATGCTGGGCGCACTGCTCGGCGATGAAGCTGTTGATCGTCGGTACCGAGCGCGGGGTTGTCGCAACCGAATGGACGATAAAGTGAGTGATACCTGCCTCTTTATGGGTGAGCAGGTCGTCGACCGAGCCTTTTCCCGCCATGGTTTGCTCGACGCCATAGAAGCGCCCGACAGCTTCAACCGCCTTCAAGGCGATCTTCTCGGGATAGATGTGTGCGTGTGCGTCGACTATGGGCATGACGGTCTCCTTCGAATGCTGCGCTCGATTGTATATGATGTTGGTCGTTTGGCGGGACGCGAACGGCGCAATTAACGGGAGAGAAATTCCCCAACGAGAACCTGGGCGACATTTGGCCTACAATAGTGGTTCTGCGAGCGCCGAACAGAGGGAGCACATGGTTTTAAACGACGAACAGGTCAATCGATTCTTCGACACGATGGACTCGTTGCTATATTACGTCAACGAGCGTTTCCACGTGGTCAAAGACCTTTCGCTCGAGTCGGGCACCATGATGGACGACGTGAAGACGGCGATGGTTGCCCGCGAGCTTTGGAACAATGTTGAGATCATCGACGAGTTCGTGAGCTCGAATCCATATGGGCTGCCGCAGAAGTGTCTCGACGTGGCAGCTGGATGGAAGTATGCGCTTCCTGATTTCTACACGCTCGTGCGCTACCAAGGTGGACGCGGCTTGCTCATGAGCGAAGCAGGTGTGTTCTCGGTTTGCGGCGTGACCTATGAGCTCGAAAACGAAATCGGGCCTGCTCCTGCGGGCGTCGAGCTCGTGTTGTTGCCGTTTGATGATGTCATCGTCTACGACGGCTTCCTGCAGGCGTACGACCTTGGAGGGAATCAGCCCGACCGCGAGCTGCGTCGTATCCAGGATGAGTTTGAGCGTCGATGCGCTGATGGCATTGCCACGACATCGCGTGAATTCATCGAGCGGGCGCAGGCGTTTCTCGAAGCACAACGTGAGCTCGAATTCGAGAGCCTGCTCGCCGGACCCGTCGAAAGCGCTTCGTCTGAGGCAGGCGAGGCGCTGCCAAGGGGATTCCATCGTGGAGTGCTTGCCGGGTTGAGCGGGTTTGAGCGCGACTTGGCGATTGACGAATACCGCGCCAAACACCCCGAAGCGTTTGTGAGACCCGGCCAGGCAGACGTTGACGGGATGAATTTCGATGACGCACTGCCGAACGAACTCGTGTCGTATGCCGACGAGATGCCTCAAGGTCTTCCGCCCGAATACCGCACGGCACTCACTTGCATCGATGCGGCGACCTTGCAGTACGGCATCGCGGCGGTTGCTGACGTGTTCGCCCAGTACCGCGCCCTTTGCGCCGAGCCCCTTTCCTATGAGGCGTTCCAAACGTTAGTGGCTTCCGAGACTTGGCGTACGGGTGCTGGCTTGTTCGATGTGTGGACGTATTCAGGCGTCGATTACATCACCCACTACTCGTTAAGCCCCGATTACGTAGCTCAGGAATTCATGCAGAGCAAGGCTGGGTCGTCTGGCTTGTTCGTCAACCGCGAAACAGGCGAGATTGGCGGTTCGCCTCTCGGTGGCCTGTCGGGCAGTGGCGGGGGCGATCTTGTCATTGAGCTGGGTCGTCTCGAGCAGTACAAGCGCGACCTGGTCGAGATGCGCAAGCGCGAGCTTCCTATGAAGCCGCTCTCGCGTCGCGTGCTCGAGCAAGACATCGTGAGCGGGTTGCTGTCGGATCCGAGTGCACTGGCGTTGCGCGATTTCCTCGACGAACGCGTGCCCGACGGCGAGGACGACTACACGTTTGCCGACCATGTGGTCGAAGACGTCATCCGTTCGTCTCTTGAGCTGGGAAGTCTTGAAGAGGTCTTCGCGTTTGCGGTAGATTTAGGCCTCGAGCATTGCTGTGCTGACGAGAAGCGCTTAGCCCAGTTGCTGACCAATGTTTACAACGCGGTGCCCTCGTGGGAGAACAACGGTTGGTCGCCTCAGGAGCTCTACGAGCAGATGACCGGCCGCAAGATGTTCTACAACGCTGATGGCACCATCATGCGCATCGGTGCTGACGAGCCTTGCCCTTGCGGCAGCGGCAAGAAGTACCGCGATTGTTGCGGGCAATCGTAAGTTGTTCGGGCGTGGATTGCGTCAAGAGAACCGTCCCCTGACACTGCCGACTTCTCTAGTGTTCCCGAACGACAATGTCTGCCATTTGCTGGTAAAGGGTTCGCTCTCCGTCCGATGAGGGGCGCAGGTCTTCGAAATTGCGTCGATCGACGTGGACGGCGGTCTTTTCGACCAGGTCGCGGCCAATTCCCGTGAGGGCGATGGTGTGAACCCGCCTGTCCTCGCGAGCGTGCGTGTCAGTAACCAGATCTTGCTCGCTGAGCTTGCGGCAAGTGTCGCTTACGACTGACGGAGTCAGCTTGAGTTCCTTGGCAAGGTAAGATTTCGTGAGGGGACCTTTGACGAGCAGTTCGAACATGATGCGGAACTGCGTGTACGTCAACCCGAAATCGCTCGTCGCCTTCCTGGTGATACGCTCGGCTTCGAGAAACGCCTCGAAGCAGGCGTGCTCTTCGAAGAACGCGCCGTTCTCGATGCGTACGATGCCGTGCCGTTGGTTCGTGAGCATCGAACCGGCTTTAATGGCGCTGCCCAACTCGTGCCCAAGTGGCCCGAACACCGCATTGCATGCTTCGATTAGGGCCAGATCGGCATCGACCAGCGCACGCATCCCCCGATCCGAGAGTCGAATGAGCTTTGTCGGGCCATGGTAGGTCCGCGACCGCACGTAATCGAGCTTTGCCAGATCGCCCAAGGCCTGAGAAAGCCGGCTCGGGCTCACGGCCAGCACTCGTGCAACACGTGCCTCTTCGATTTCGCCAGCTTGCTTAAGGCACGATAGCGTACGGTACTGTACGAGGTTCAGGCCGCATTCGCGCCGCAGGTTGGTTTCAATTGTATGGTTGAGCAAGTGCACGAACGTCATGAGCTCCGATGACAGGGGGTAAAGTAGCTCCATGTCAACACCTCTAGAAATCGACGTCGATATCGAAGGTTGCGGGCGTTGTGTGCTGCAATGCCAACTCGCGCAGCACGGGGCCGTCTTCGCGCATTTCTGCGATGGCGAAACAAATTGCCACCGGTATGTCGGGCTGTTCGGCTGCGAGCAGCGGTATGGCCGACACGGGGAATTCGAGGCTGCTTTCCGCCTTGTCGCGTGCCAACTTGGTAATGCCGGCGTCGCGCAGGATGCGACTGGCCTTATCGCGGTCGGCGCCGAATACCTTGGCGGATTTGAGGAAATGGTCGCGCGGACTCATCTCGTGACGGGGTGACGATGCGGGAATGAACTCGTTTTGCTGATAAACTTGCCCAGTCAGCTTGTTCTCGAGGCTGCAGTAATGCACGCCGAGCTTCAGCCCGGCATCCATCGCCCATTCCAGCACGTCGAGGCACGCTTGCTCGCTGCCAGCAACAGGCAGGCCGCCCGAATACCAGTAATCGTAGAGAACGCGGTACGCCGTCGCCTTGAGACGGTAGCCTCGTTTCGCGAATTCAGGGGCGTTGTGGAAGGGGAAGCACAGTTCGAGCAGATTGATGCCTGCGCATCCGATCTCGTCTAGCCGGACAAGCAGCGCTTTGACCTCTTCGACCTGATCAGGCATGACGGGCATCTCGACCATCACCGTAGGGAAAAGCTCGCGGCACATCGCCATGCGTTCGAGCGTCTTGTCGATGGCGCCCTGCGGCTCGTCGATCTTGATGCTGAAACGCAGTTCTTTAAGGCCTGTCGTAGCGAGCGCGCGAGCGTATTCCTCATCGAGCCCAGCGCCCGACGTGTACAAGCGCGTGTATGCTTCTGGATACAACTCGCAGGCGAGCTCGAAAAACGCGAGCGTCTCCTCACGGTGCAGCAATGGTTCGCCGCCAGTGACGGCCAGATCGGTGTAGCGCGCGCCGTCATCATAGCGTTGCTGCAGTTCGCCAGCCATATCGTGCACATGGTCAAGGTAATAATCGTATTCCATCTGATTGGGGTTGAAGCAGAAGTAGCAGTTGCGTGGGCATTGGGTGGACGACAGGAACGTCTCGGTTCCCACACCCAAACGACAGGTGACACACGATGGTGAGATCCAGCCGGTGTGGATGCTCTTGCAGTTATTGGCGACCTCGGCACCACGCAGCTCGAGTGCGTGGGCGCGCGCTTCGAGATCCGACAGCGTGAATGCCTCATCGGCAGGTTCGCGTTCGAGTCCGAACTGCTCGATGGCAGTTTCGAAGTCCGTTTGGATGCCAGCGTAGACCTTCGCATAGCGCCGCATGGCCGCGTTTGGAAGCGCGTTGAAGTTGTCGACCGTGACGTTTTCGACCATTGATTCCCCCCACTATGCACGAGCTGCATCAGCGCCCGATATTTTGCACTTTGAAATCGTACGGGGAACAAGTCAGCAATTCAAGATGATGCGCAAGTACGACAGAATTTGTAGATTACATATCGAATAGTTCGCTTTCTAAAAAAGCGAGGAAGCGCGGTAGTGCTCCGATTTCGCCAAATGCCACGTCGAACTGCGCAATTTAAGCTGTATTCGTTGAAAACGCAGGAAAAGCGGCTTTTTTACGAAACGAACTATTGAGGTCGTACAATCGCGCCAGCGTTTCGGTCAAAGGACCGGTGGCATCCATGAGGGGGAGGCTGCCCGCCATTTTGCGACGCTTCGGTGCGTTGCGCCCTTCTCCTGGCATGCCATGACATTTGGCGTCTTAGACGATGGAAGGAGAGGGTATATGGCTGACAAATTAAGGAAAGGCGAGGAAGGTGCCCAGTGGGCAGCTGTGCCATGTTGGCATAACTGCGGCGGCCGCTGCCTGGTGAAGGCCCTCGTGCGCGACGGCAAGGTATTGCGCATGAAGACCGACGACCTCTACGAGGATACCTGGAACCGTCCGCAAACTCGCTCTTGCCCGATGGGCCATGCGATGCACCAGCAGGTGTTCGGAGCTGACCGCTTGAAGTACCCGATGAAGCGCAAGCACTACTCGCCCGAGGATCCGCACAGGGAGTTGCGCGGCATCGACGAGTGGGAGCGCATCAGCTGGGACGAGGCGATCGACCTGTTCGCCAACGCGCTCATCAAGGCCAAGGAAGAGTATGGCAATGAGTCGATCATGTACATGAACATGATCAACCTCGAAGGTTACATGGGCCAGTTGCTCTCGGCTTTCGGCGGCTATGTTGACACGTGCGGCACGCAGTCCACAGGCACGTTCAACCTGGCGAACGCCCAGTTCGGTTGGGCGGCTCTCTTCGGGAATTCCAACGACCGCATGGATCTTGCGAATTCCGACTACATCGTGCTCATGGGGCATAACGCTGCTTGGTGCGCTTTCGGCAATCCGAGCGTGTATCTCAAGCACGCCAAGGAAAAGGGCTCGAAGTTCGTGTTCGTCGGCCCCGAGTATTCGGAAACTGCTGGCTTCACCAACGCGCTTTGGATTCCAGTGCGTCCGGGTGGCGACACAGCACTCCTGCTTGCGGTCGCATACCTGATGATCACCAAGGACGAGGACGGCTCCTACATCGACTGGGACTTCCTTGACCGTTGCACCGTGGGCTTCGACGCCGATCACATGCCGGCCGACGCGAAGACCGATGAGAACTTCAAGGATTACGTGCTGGGCGCCTATGACGGTATCCCGAAGACCCCCGAGTGGGCAAGCGAGTTGTGCGGTACGCCAATTGAGCTCATCGAACAGTTCGCCGATATCGTCAGCTGCAAGCATGACGTGTCGTTCCACTCCAACGGTGCGCCGGCACGTTGCAAGGGCGCCGAGAATTACCCGCAGCTGCTCATGACCATCGCCGCGATGGGCGGGCATTACGGCAAGCCGGGCAACTCGTGCTCCAACGACCAGTACTACGGCGCCATGAACTCGGGCATGCTCATCGCCACCCCGATGGGCGCCACTGACGTGGCTCTCACCAACGCCAACAACCCGGTCGGCAAGGTCATCTCGATGGACATCATTTGGGACGCCATCGTTGACGGCGAGTACTGGGACTCTGGCAACTCCATGCTCGCGATGTTTGCGGGCGACATGAAGGGTCCGTGGCTGCCGCATGCTCCCAAGCGTGAGAAGTGCGACATCAAGGTTCTCATTTCCGAGCAGCATAACTACCTCACGAGCCAGGCCAACACCAACAAGGGCATCGAGGCTTTCCGCAAGGTTGACTTCGTGTTCGCAAGTGCCTACTACATGAAGCTCGACGCGCAATACGCGGACGTGGTCGTGCCTGTCACCACCCGCTGGGAGCACAGGCAGGCACATGCATACTTGTCGGTGCTGTCGAAGGACAAGGAAACCGTGTTCGCGGCTGGCGCTCCCATTCCGCGTCAGGGAGAGAGCAAGTCCGACCGCGAAATCGCTGCGTTGGTCGCCGAAAAGCTCGGCATCGACTACGAGGCGCTGAACAAGAAGAGCGACGACCAGCGTTGGTTCGAGCTGATGTCCGGGGCGGTCATCATGGGCTACTTCGACGACGGCAACCCGATGCCCATCGCTGAAGTCACCCAGGAAGACCTCGACCGATACGGCGTGGAAGTCGACCTTCATCCTGGTCTGATGCCGTTCGAGGAGTATCTCGACAAGGGCGTCTACCGCATCGAGCGTTTCGAGGACGACAAGTTCGTCAACATCGCGTTCAAGGAATTCCGCGAGGATCCCGAGGCCAATCCGCTCGAGTCCACTGTTTCCGGCAAGCTCGAGATCTACTGCCAGGCCAAGAGCGACTGGTACGACATGGTCAACGGTTACGCCGACGGTGGCGAGGGCGTTGCGGACTACGTCAAGGTGTCGCCGCTTCCCAAGTGGCTCGACGCGCCGTTCAGCTACAAGGATTCGTTCGTCGATTGGGAGAACAAGGTCAAGGGCGAATATCCGATCCAGCTCACGCATGCGCACTATCTGCGCCGCGCCCACACCGACTGCGACAACCTGCCGTGGCTGCGCGAGGCGCTGTGCAACCCGGTGTGGCTGAACAAGGACGACGCCGAGGCTCGCGGCATCAAGACGGGCGACACCGTCAAGGTGTTCAACGAGCGTGGTGCCTTCCTGCGCCCGGCTTCGGTCACGCGCACGGTCATGCCTGGCGTCATCGTGATCCCGCATGGCGCGGGTGCTCGCATCGACCCTGAGACCGGCATTGACATCTCCGGCGCCGACAACGTGCTGACGCCGTCGAACCGTTCGACCACGCCGTTCCTCAACGGTTGGAATTCGAACCTGGTGCAATACGAGAAATACGAAGGGCCGCTCAAGCTCGTGCCCGACTGCGAGATGCCGCAGATCATCCCGCTGGTGGAAGAATAGGAGGGAGTGAACATGGCTAAGCTTGGATTCTACTTCGACGCAGAGAGCTGCATCGCTTGCCACACCTGCCAAGTGGCTTGCAAGGACGTGAACAACCTGCCAGTGGGCACCAACTACCGTGTCGTGCGCTCGTTCTGCACGGGTAGCGGCTGGACCCCGCGCATCTACAACATCTCGCTGCCCGTACAGGGTTGCAACCTGTGCACCGAGCTGCGCGAACTCGGTGAAGAGCCGGCTTGCGTGATGAGCTGCCCGATGCGCGCTCTCGAGTTCGGCGACATCGACGAGCTCAAGGCGAAGCATGCCGGTGAGCCGCTTGCTGACGGTTGCCCCGCCATCCCCAACGAGGAGATGTGCAACAAGAACTTCGTCATGCGCGTCAAGGACTGCATGATGGACGAGGACTTCGACGAGTATCTCGTTTAGGTATTGCGTGCCGTGGGCGGGGGGACGTTTCCCTTGCCCACGGTGCGAAGAACACCGTGTTTTCAAGAGCGGACGCGAGAAACGTCCCCTCGTCCGCATCGTCGAGAGGGGGAATGTATGGCACAGGGAGAGACGTTCGTCTACTCAGCATGCCCAGGCTGGGGCGACCATGATTACTGTGCAATCAAGACCATCGTGAAGGATGGGAAGATCGAGCGCACCGAGCGCATCGTGTATTCCGGTCCCGAGGAAACCGAGGGTCATATCTGCCAGAAGGGGTGTTTGGCCGGACGTATGCCGTACGATCCGAACCGCCTCATGTACCCCATGAAGCGCGTCGGCGCTCGCGGCGAAGGCAAGTGGGAGCGCATCTCGTGGGACCAGGCACTCGACGAGATTGCAGCCAAGCTCAACGAGATCGCCGAGAAGTACGGCCCTGAAACCGTCGCGCTGTGGAACTTCGCGGCAGGTGCGCCGCCATCGGCTGGTTTCGAGTCGCTCATGCCGACTCGTTTCGCCAACCTGTACGGCTGCACGTATCCGATGGCGTCGGTCGCACTCGACAACGGCCCGTTCTACGCCGAGTTCTACGCAACGAACGTTGCATACCCGCATGTCATCGTTGACCCGCGCAACATGATCGGCACCGACCTCATCTACATTTGGGGCTGCAACCCCATCGAGAACCAGATGCGCATTACCAAGAGCCTGGTGCGCGCTCGCGACGAGGGCGCCAAGATCATCGACCTGGGTCTCGTGTTCGACGGCACTGCTGGTTGGGCTGACGAGTTCTACGGTGTTCATCCGGGTGCTGACGGCCATATGGCCATGGCGTTCGTCGACTACATCCTACAGAACGGCTGCGAGGATGCCGAGTACCTGCTGGCCAACACCGTCGCCGCTTATCTGGTCGACGAGGAGACTGGCTTGCTGGCCAAGGATGACGATGGCAACTACTTCGTCTACGACAACGCCGCTGGTGCTGTTGCGCCTGTTGCCGCCCCGAAGGGCGAGTATCCCAGCGATGATATCGCTTTGTATGGCCGCTATGAATGCCAGGGCAAGAAGCTCGTCACCGTTTTGACGCTGCAGAAGGAAGAGGCTGCCAACTGGTCGGCCGAGAAGGTTGCCGACAAGGTCGGCATTCCTGCCGCGACCATCACGGCACTCGCCAAGCAGTGGGCAGAGGCCGAGAACGCCTTCATCATCACGGGCTACGGCCTTCGTTACTACAATGCGACCGAAACTTGCCGCATCTTCCTGCTGCTCGGCATGTTGACCGGCCGCTTGGGGAAGAAGTACAACGGCATCATCGAGGGCCTGCAATCGCAGTGCTATCCGCTGATTCTCAACGACGCCGCCGTCAACATGCCCAACGGTCCCGAGGACCTGCGCGCCAAGTGCATGCGCCAGTGGGAATGGTTTGCTCAGGCTGATTCCGACGAAAACCCCTACAAGGCGCTCATCGTCGCCGAGGGCAACCCGGTTCACCAGCAGCCCGACCGCAACCGCTGGCTGCGCATCATGGACAAGATGGAGCTCGTGGTCGACATCGACGTGTGGCTGACCGACACCGGCGAGCTGGCTGACTACGTGCTGCCTGACGCCATGTCGTTCGAGCGTCAGGACATCATCATGCCGGCGTGCTACAACCACGTCGTTCTGCAGGAGCCGGCCATCGAGCCTGCTGCTGACGTGAAGGATCCCGTCGAGCTGTGGAGCGGGCTGGGCAAGCGCTGCGGATTCGGCGAGTACTTCGACAAGACCAACGACGAGTGGTGCGAAATTCGCCTGCAGACCCAATATCCGCTGCTCGCCACCGTCGAGCCCAAGGTCGACTTCGCCCGCCTGAAAGCTGAGAAGTGCATCCGCTTCAACGCGCCCGCCGAGCCGTACTATGATGGCTGGATCACCGACCAGGGTCAGTGGCCCACTGCCACCGGTCGCCTCGAGATCTACGCCGAGCGCTTGAAGGATCTGGGCCTGGCCATCACGCATCCGCGCGAGACGGTTGCTGTTGGACAATCGACCGAGTATCCGTTCCAGTTCTTCAGCGGTCGCCAGCGCTTCTTCATGCAGTCGAGCTTCACCGATGACCCGATCAACATCGAGCTGTCCGGCGGCTCGCCGGCTACGCGCCTGAACCCGAAGGACGCGCGCCGTCTGGGCTTCGAAGATGGCGACATGGTCGAGGTCTACAACGAGATGGGTCACGTGGTCACGCGTCTCGAGATCGACGAGTGCGTGCCTGCCGGCACGGTGCACACGTGGTTTGGCTGGCGTGCCCGCCAGTTCGAGGAGGGCACGTATGCCGAGTGCGTCACGACCTACGCGAGCGCCAAGACCAACCAGGCCGTCGAGGAGAAATGGGCTCAGGACTGGTGCGAGGCCGGTTATTCGTTCAACATGTTCACCGACCCGATCTCAGCCGAGATTGCCTCGTCTGACTGCTACTGGGATTCGTGGTGCAACATCCGCAAGTACGAAGCGAAGGAGGCGTAAACCATGACGAGGAAAATGCTGGTCGACCTCAATCGCTGCGTCGGCTGCTGGACATGTGCGATGGCGTGCAAGATGGGCAACCATCTGGCCGATGACGAGTACCGTGTGACAGTGCGCACGAACGGCTCGGGCGCGGGCATCGACCGCCCGTCGGGTGAGTATCCGAACCTGCACATGAACTGGATGCCCATCTACAAGAAGAGCTGCACGTTCTGCCCTGAGCGCATTGCCGATGGCGAGCTGCCGCTTTGCGCGAGTGCTTGCCCGACCAAGGCGCTTGCTTTTGGCGACGACGCCGACCCCGAGGGCGAGTTCTGCAAGGGAATCGCGCGCAGTAAGGACAAGCACTACCACGTGTTCGAGCTGAAACCTTACGAGGAAACACGCGCGAACGTCGTGTACGCTACCAGGGAATAATAGAGGGGTTGTTCCCAATGGTGAGGGGGCCGCTTCGTGCGGCCCCCTATTTTTGTGCTATACAATGAGACACCGTACTTGGTACGGTGTCTCATTTGGGAGGGTTGATATGGCCAAGGACCGTATTCGCATATTGTTCGTCTGCCACGGCAACATCTGCCGTTCCACAATGGCCCAATGCGTCATGCAGCATATGGTCGATTCCCGTGGGATAGGCGGTCGGTTCACCATCGACTCGGTTGCCACGACAAACGAAGAGATCGGCATGCCCATCTACCCGCCTGCTCGCGAGAAGCTCAAGGCTGAAGGCGTGCCCATCGTACCGCACCGTGCACGTCGCATCCAGGCGGGTGAACAGGCAGGATGGGACTACATCATCTGCATGGACGAGGAAAACATCCGCCATCTGCGTCGTATCCTCGGACCCGAGAACATGGGCAAGGTGCGCAAGCTTCTGTCGTATGTCGGCGAGTCGGGTGATGTGGCCGACCCGTGGTACACCGGCAATTTCGACGCAACATACGACGACGTAGTCCGCGGCTGCGAAGCGTTGCTGGCAAGCGTGTGCTAGAAAAGGCGGACCTTTCCTAGCACACACAAAGAACGATGCGGATGGTCGCTAGCGCCTGCCGAAGATACCGTGTTTCTTGCCGCCACGTTTTGCGACATCTTTCTCGATCGAGGTCTTCCAACTGCCGGTTACGCTTGCCATGTCCGGTGCGCAACGCATCTCATACGTCGCGTCTGCGATGGCCTCGTAAGCCACTTGGTTTCCAATGTCGTCTGCCAAGTAGGTGACGGAACGGTCGGCAGCAATGCCAATTTTCTCGGCTTCGCCGATAGCGTCGATGTTCGCGCCGAGGAACAGGAACTCCCAGCCAGCTTCCTTCTTCTGCTCGATCATCTTCTTGACCCGGTCGTAGGAGTATTCGCGGCTCGCGTTTTCGTAGCCATCGGTGATGATGACGAAAATCGTCTTCTCGGGCTGGTATTCATCGGGCAGGTAGCCATGCACGCGCCCGATGTGCTTGATCGATCCTCCGACGGCATCGAGCAGCGCCGTGCAGCCGCGCACCCAGTAGTCCTTCGATGTCAGGTTCTTCACGTCGCCGATGGCGATGCGGTCGTGCAGCACCTCGGTGAAATTGTCGAACAGCACCGTCGATACGACGGCATCACCTTTGGTTTCGCGATGCTTTTGCAGCGTTGCATTGAAGCCGCCGATCGTGTCGGACTCTAGTCCGCCCATGGAACCGCTGCGGTCAAGGATGAATACGAGCTCGGTCAAATCTTTCTTCATGATAGGTCCTTTCTCTTCGCGGGGCGGTTGCCCCCCTCTTGCAATTAGGACTCTACGCTGCATGCGCATTCGATTGGTCAACTGCGAGTTGACATCTCCTAACCAAGTTAGGGCTATCTTTTCTTGGTAAGCCGTCGTAGTTCATAATGGAAATAGCTGGACGTGAGGAGCGAAGCATGCCGTTTTCGATAGAGCGCAACGATCTTGCCCACATGGACGTCGATGCCGTAGTGGTGGCGGCAAATGAAGAGCTGCAAATCACGGGTGGAGTTGGGGCCGACGTGGCCAACGCAGCTGGGTTTGCCCTCGTGCAACGTGCGTGTGATGAAATCGGATTCTGCCCGACGGGCTCTGCCGTTGCGACGCCCGGGTTCGATTTGCATGCCACGACAATCGTTCATGCTGTCGGGCCGATTTGGCAGGGTGGCGATGAGGGCGAAAGCGAGGTTTTGCGTGCAACGTATGCAAGCGCATTGCGTTGCTGCAAAGATGCGAATGCCCAATCGTTGGCGATGCCTCTCATCTCGGCGGGAACATACGGCTTCCCTTCGGAGGTCTCGTTCAGAATCGCCATGGAAGAGACCCGGACGTTTCTCGAGGAAAACGACATCGATATCCGCCTGGTGTTGTTCAACCGCTCAGCAGTAAAGGCGGCGGTTTCATCGTACGGTGAAATTGCCGAATACATCGACGATCACTACGTCGACGAACGGGCAACCGAACGCTATGAGCGCTATCTCGAAGTGGAGGCGGCTGGCGGTGGTTTCCGTGACGGCTACATGCAGCAACGTCCTTACGAGGAGTTCGATCTTTGGGGAACTGAAACTTCTCAAAGCGAGTTCGACTACGAGCCGTTGGCCATGCCCGATTCGGCAAGCGTGCCGATGCCGACGCCTGACTCGCCAGATGCTCCTGCGGCAAGGTCGTACGGTGCACCAAGCGCGCCCGCACGAATGCCACTTGAAACGGGGACTGCTCATCGTCGTCCCGCAAAACCTTCAGGCCCTCTGTCGCGGATAGGCGAGTTCATCGATGAACTTCGCGAGCGCAAACGCGAAGAGAAATCATCCGATGATGCGTCAGCGACAATGCAGATGGCGCCAATCGAGGCATTCGAGAAGCAAGAAACGTCCATCGGCTCGGCGTCCAGTTTGGGAGATTGGCTCGATGCGCTCGATGCGCCCTTTTCGACTACGCTGCTCGCGCTTATCGATGAACGCGATATGACCGACGCGGAGGTTTACAAACGCGCGAACATGAGTCGCCAGCTGTTCAGCAAGATTCGCAGCGATGCAAACTATCGTCCGACGAAGAGGACTGTGCTCGCGCTCGCCATTGCCCTGGAACTCGACCTCGACGAGACGGCTGATCTGTTGCGACGTGCCGGCTTCGCTCTATCGAACAGCAGCAAGGCCGACGTCATCGTTGAGTATTTCATCGCCCATGGCAATCACGACATCTTCGAGATAAACGAGGCGCTGTACGCGTTCGATCAGCAAACGATTTAAATCTGGTTGACCCAATATAAGGCAAAGGGCAATATCAGGTTCGTTTTCTCTGGCTCGTTACTAACCCCGACGTTTTATAATCGCTTTAGCATGCGAAAGGGGCGGTCATGGCCAGAGATGTTTTCATCAGCTACAAGTCGGAAGAGTTTGATTCTGCGAATATGGTTCGCGGTGTGCTCGAGCGAAATGGCATCACTTGCTGGATGGCGCCAGCCGACATTCCTTCGGGTTCCAATTACGCTGTTGAGGTGCCCAATGCAATCAGGGCGGCGAAAGTCGTCGTGTTCATCCTCTCCGAACAGTCGCAGAAATCAGAGTGGACCCAAAAAGAGCTCGACATCGCCCTCAACGCCAAGAAACCCATCATGCCGTTTGCGCTTGAGGAATGCGACCTCATCTCGCCGTTCGATTTCTACTTGGGCAACGTGCAGCGCAACGACGTGTTCCAAGACGTGTCGTCTGGTCTCGAAAAGCTCGTTCGCGACATCAAGGCGCTCACCGGTTCTGATGCGCAATCCGTCGACATCCCCGAAGATACGCTGCAAGCACTGCGAGCGGGGTTTACCAAGCAGAAAACCAAAAAGCTCCTTCCCCTCATCATCGCGTGCGCAGCTGTAGTGGTTGCGGCCATCGCAGCGTTCATGCTGTTTTCGAGCGGTGGCAACAATGCTTCGACCAGCACGACGGTCAGTGCGAGTGCCACATCTGCCCAGCGCGTGGCTGCTGAAGTGTACGCATCGCAAATCGGCTCTTACATGGATGCGGGCACTGTCAATTCGTACGAGAACATCTCGGCGTCCAGCAGCGATACCCTCAAGGTGAACAAGGCCTTCTCGATTCTCAGCTTCGTGCGCAACCAGGGCGATGCCGCTGCCCAAGTTGAGTCGGTGTCCATGGAAATATCGAGCCTCGAGCCCATTGAGGACGTCATCATACAAGCCGACGCGACGGTGGCAAGCGGGGACACGCTTCTCGTGTACGCCGTCAATAACGGCTGGGGTACATCGAAGGATACTGAAATCGAAGTTTTCGCGACGAGCTCAAACTCAGCCAAACGCATCGAGCTGAGCGACTTTGCAACAAATGTCGAGCTTGATGAAGCGCGCGATTTCGAGCCGGGAGACGTTGCGCGACCTGTGAAAGCAATCGTCGATATCGACAAGTTCAAGGCTGTGGCCCATCAGAAAAAATCGGAATACGATCTCGATTTGCACGTCGTCAACAAGGAGACTGGCGACGAGATCAGGTCGTTTAGCCTGCAGTGGAACGAGCGCGAAGGCCTGCATGTCTTCTACGGCGGCGTTGGAGACGCGGGTTACAGCGTCACGCTGTTTGCCGTGCTCGATGTCGATGCCAACCCGACGAGCATCCGCTTCAGCGGCGAGCAAGCCAACCCGCGTGTTGAAGACACGTTCCGCATCGAAACAGTCGTTGCGCCCACCAAATCGTGCAACGTCGTATGCAAGGACGTTTATTCAGTGAACGGAGAGCTGCAGGAAACCCCCGAATACTCTGTGATGGTCACCGTGCCCGTCTTCTTCGATGGCGCATTCGGCAATCAATACAATCTGACGGCAGACCTTGCGGCCGACCCCGATATGGGCGATCTGCAAATGCAGCGTGTGGCCGACAAGTACCGCTACGACCCCCAGAGCATTTTCGACAACAGGCAGAACAAAGACTCTGGCTCCAGTACTGCAAATGCAGGAGGCTCTACAAGCACCTCCACGTCTGCAGACACAGCGGCCACTGTTAAGGCTGCGTCTTCGGAAACCAAAGCAACTAGCGCCTCCGAGACGAAGATGAGCGCCGAGGAATATGCGGAAAAGTATCCGGGAGTAAAGGCATCGACCCCTGAAGGGTTTTCGATGAGAATAGAGCCGTTCTGGGGCGTATGGGCAACGGCGTCAAAAGACATGGATGAAGCACGCAGTTTCGTTGAATCAGCACGCTCAGAAGCTTTCGAAGCGCAAGCGTTCATCTCTTCCGACTGGGAGAACCTGAATCCCGAGACGTGGTACGTGGTCTCGCTCGGTTGCTCTGACACGGAAGAGGAGGCAAATGCTATTTTGACACGTGCACGCAAATGGGGTTACGAAGACGCTTATGTGAAATACTCGGGCAAACGCCTTTAAAGCCATGCTCATGACGCTCATGGAGGTTTAGATGTCCCAGAGTCACCAGATCATCATCGTTACTGGCTGGCTGCTCTCGATTGTCGCGCTCGTGGTGACCATCGCCGTGGTCATGCGAATAATCAAAAAGCGCGAGAAGACCGAGTCAACGGTGCCGGTGTGGATCGTGTACGCGATAGGCATCTTCGTCACGGCATTCATTCTCGTCCTCAGCCAGAACATCGTCGATCTGGGTGGTACTCCGGATGCACCCAATATACTGGATTCGCTGCTGAGCAGCCTTCAGATGTTCGTGCTCGGTCGCGGAATCGACTTGAACATCGAAATGCTCGAGTGGATGGGCCCGCTGCTTCTGGTTTACGCGGTCTACAACGCGGCTTTGTTCCTTGCGGTTCCTGCGGCGACAGCCGGCACCGTCATATCCCTGATTGGGCAGATGCTCAGCGTGCCGCGCATGCTCAGCCTTGCTCGCAAGCGCGGCGTGCATGTGTTCTCCGAGCTCAACGAGAAATCATTGACGCTTGCGAAAAGCGTCTACGAAGACGAGGGCACCGCAGAACATCTTGTCGTGTTTGCAAATGTCAGGGACGACGATGTTGCGCTGGCATCGGATGCGAAAAGCGCAGGCATGGTGTGTCTGGCCCAGTCGGTTTCATTCATTGCGAGCAGGATAGGCAGCAGGTCGTTCAAGCGCACGTATGTGTTCTCATCCGATGACGAGGTCTCCAATTTGGGGAATGGCATCACGCTTGCGCGCCAGCTGGTCGAGCAGCACGTGGCAGGCGATCCAACGCCTTACGTGTTCATGTTCTCGAGCTCGCCGGTGGCCGGCGCCGTCGTCGATGCGGTGTCGAGTGAGGTGAACGCATCGCTTGGCGAGAATGCAGATGCGTCCGATATCAAGGTGCGCTTGAAGCGCGTCGACTGGATTCGCAACACGGTCGATATGCTGCTCGATACCTATCCGCTGTTTGCGACAGGACTCGAAGAGGGTTGCATGGACGGCCTGGAATTCGAGCCGAAGCTCACGTTCGATTACGAGCCTTCGAAGCGCCACATATTGATCGTCGGCGAGAGCATGTTTGCGGTCGAGTACTTGAAGGGTGTGCTTTGGGCGGGGCAGTTCGGCGACGAAATCGAAGTGCAAATCGACGTTGTCACGCCTGGTGTCGAAACGCTGAAGAGGCGCTTCGCTTTCGAAAGCCCCGAATTCTTCGCGACGGATGGGCGGCCATACCAAGATCGATACAACCTGCGGTTCTATTCCTTCGACCCGCAAGGCGACGACTACCTGAACTATTTACTCGAGAGCGGAAGCGAATTCGGCGAGATCGACCAGGTGCTCGTGGCAATCGATGACGACCTCGTCTGCGCCAAGGTGGCGCGCCGCACGCGTGAGATTCTCGAGCAACGCAGGCTCGGCCGTCCTGGCATGAAGCCGGCGTTCATCGCTGCGCTCATCGAGGATTCCGAGCTCGCACAAGCGGTTCGACTCATGAAAGCGCGAAAGCGTCTGTATGCAATCGAGCCGGTGGGCGACGTCGAGTCGGCTTATACCGTCAAGAACGTGTTCAACACGCCGCTTTCGCGGCAGGCGCGCAACGTGAACCGTATCTACAGCGAGCACGATATCAATGCCGCGGACAATTTCGAAGCAGCCATTCTCAAAGCCGACTTGGGTTTCATGGGATCGGAATACAGCCAACGTTCATCGCTCGCTTCGGCGTTGCATCGAAAGTACTCGCTGTTCCTCGTATGCCGCAAGACCGCATCGGCGGCAGGGGCAGCCGTCGATTGGACGACTCCGCTCGTGTCCATCGACCAGGTGGTCAAAGACGAGTACGAGGCGTATTTCAAGGAGCATGATGCAGCGTGGCTGTCTGCGGTTGAGCACGATCGCTGGAGCGCTTATGTAAGCACCGAGGGCCACGAGCATGCAGACTTGGATCAGGTGAAACAAATCTGGGCACTCGAAGAGAAGCATAATTACGAACTGGCCCACCTGCATCCCTGCTTGATCGATTTCGACGATTTGCCTTCGCTCGACAACGAGGTCGAAGCAGTAAAAGGCGCATCGCCGCAGTTCCAGAAGATCGACGACAACGTGATCCGCGCCATCGGCGTTATCGCCGCCGACAAGAACACGTTCGAAGCTGAGTGGAAGCGTTTCTTCGGCTCGAAAGGCTAATTCAACGGTTAATCCGCTCGTTGTTGATTAACCGTTGCTTGCGATGGTTAGTGCGTTCGCGTAGTATCGATGCTGCTCAAAGGGGCGCAAAGTCCCGATAATCCATCAATTCGAAATCAACGACATGAGGCTTGCCTTCGTGCGCCCTTAATTCGGGCGCGCGTCGTGGTCTCATGCGTTCCTTGACAGCCGAATAGCGAAGCAGGCTTGCAGTATTCCGAAGAGATGGAGGTTCTTATGAACAACAAGATGAATGGCGAATGGACACGCGAATTGGGCAATCTCAGTTTGGGCATCACAGTAGGAATGCGCGCAGATGGCCAGGGTAGCGTGTTTCAGTTCAACGAGGACCGGTTTCGGCACATGCTTGTCATTGGGCGTACTGGCAGCGGCAAGTCGAATCACATCCTGCAAATGGAGCGCGAGGACATCCTCAGCGGAGCAGGCGTGGCCATCATCGCTGCGCACGAGGAAGACGCGATTTACCCGCTGACATTTGTGCCTGAGGAGCGCATGGATGACGTGGTGCTCATCGACGCTTCGAACAAGCGCTATTTGCCGTGCATGAATCCGCTCGATGTCGATCGAAACGACAAGGTTGCCGTGGACAAGGCAATCGATGACGTGGTCGAGCTATTGAAAACGGGGGAGTACTACCAGTGGTCGGGTCCGCGCATGTACGATTTCGTACGCAATGGCCTGAAGCTCATCCTGCATCCGAAATTCCCCGACGACCCGAGCTTGCTGCTGCTTTCGAAGCTCTACGCCGATCCTGATTACGTCAGAAACTGTCTCATGAGCGTGGATGACGAACGCCTGAACAGGCAATGGCGCATCGAAGCCTCAGCGCACCGTTCGGGCGATCACGATGATTCGGTCCAATGGTTCCTCTCGAAAATCGATCGTATCGCCGAAAACGAAACGTTGAGGCATGTGTTTGGACCGGGAAAATCGACCATCGACATCCAGCAGATTGTCGACGAGGGGAAGATTCTCGTTGCGGTGATTCCCGAGGCGCGCGTTGGGCGCGATGTGGCTCAACTGCTGTCGTCGTGGTTGGTGGCGTGCTTGCACGATGCAATCTTAAACCGCGGTTGCTCGGCTTGCGAGGCTCGTGTGGGGAAGGGGGATCGTTTCGGATCGAGCGATCTCGGCATCTTCGGCGAGACGGCCAATGACCTTGATACGCTCGAGCCATTTTTCGTCTACATCGACGAGTTTGCGAAATTTGCGAGCCCAGATTTCGAAGGCCTGTTCGCCGAGGCGCGCAAATATCGCGTGGGCTTCGTGCTATCGCTGCAAACGCTCTCTCAAGTTCGCATTCTCGACCGCGCAAGCGGGCTCGAGTCAAATCTCGCACAAGCGATACTCGGCAACGTTGGGTCGATCATCTGCTACCAGGTGGGACTTGCTGACTCTTCGTACATTGCCGAACAATTTGGCATCGATGCGGAAAAGGTTAGAAGAATTGAGCGCTATCGGCCGCTTGCGCGGCTGTGTCTCGACAATCAACCGTCCCAGCCGCTGACGCTGATAATCGGTCCCAAGCCTGAACCTGATCGTCCGAACGTGCCGAAGCGCATTGCGCGTCGCCACATCGGTCGGCGCATCTGGCTTCCGACCGAATACGAGCGTTCGTTGCGAGGAGTGGTGAAGTGTGCAGCTTGAGAAACGTGTAGAAAATAAGGATACTTACTAAAATTGATAGCTATGCTTGAAATAGTAAGAAACCTTAGTATTATGGAACCATAAAAAGTAAGGTTGCTTATTAAACGAATGAAAGGAATAGCAAATGGCTATCAACAACGAAGAACTCATGGGCAAGTTTGTACGTACCGGCATGATCATGCGTCATATCGACGGGGAAGAGGTCAAAGGCCACAAGCGCGGCCACGGCCATGGTCACGGACATGGCGCCCCTGAAGGCCACGAGGGTCACGGCGCACCTGAGGGTCATGAAGGACATGGTCCGCACGGCGAAGGCAAATGCGGCCACGGCCATGGCCACGAGAAGGGTCACGGCAAAGGCAAATGCGGTCGCCGTCGCGGTCAGGAGCGCGTGCTCACGATGGTTTCGATGAAGGAAGGCATCAACCAGAAGGATCTGGCTTTCCTGTTGGGCATCCGTCCGCAGACTCTGGGCGAGATGCTCCAGAAACTCGAAGCGCACGGCATGGTCGAGCGCAAGAAGTCAGAGGCAGACGGCCGTGTCATCGAGGTCACGCTGACCGACAAGGGCCGCGAGCGCGCAGCCGAGATTGCGGAGCGTCGTGCAGTGGCTGCCGCTGATATGTTCGCTGTGCTGACCGAAGAGGAGAAGGAGCAGCTGGGTGCCATCCTCGATAAGCTGGCCGGCGAGCTGGACAAGTACCGTCCGCGTCATTGCAGCCATGCCAAGCGCAGCGAGTCGGCTGAAGGCGAAGAGGCTCAGGAAGACGCCGAATAATTATCGAATCGGGTTAAAGGGCCCGTCTATCAACCCTCCGAAATGCGCAAAACGAAAGCCGGGCTGGATGATTCCAGCCCGGCTTTTTACTCAAAAGAGACCGGTTCGTTTCGGTCGTTCCTATCGTGCAGATTCCTGCAGCAATTGATACACCTCGGATGCGGTCTTGAGCTGCATAGCCTTGTCAGCCAGAGCGCATGCATCTTCCTTCGTCCACAGCGAAATGGTCTTGCGCGTGGCAAGAACGCTGGTGGCCGACACGGAGTACTCGCCCAGGCCAAACGCGATCCACATGGGAACGAGTGTGGGATCGGCGGCAGCCTCACCGCACATGCCCACCATGATGCCGGCTTCGTTGCCCGCTTCGATGACGCGGCGGATGCTGCGCAACACGGCAGGGTTGTACGTCGAGTAGAGGTAGCGCACCTTGTCGTTGCCGCGGTCGGCGCACATCGTGTAGCCGGTCAGGTCGTTCGTGCCGATGCTGAAGAAGTCGGCTTCCTCAGCCAGCAGGTCTGCGATGACGGCGGCAGCAGGGGTCTCGATCATCACGCCGACTTGGATGTCGGGGTTGTAAGCGATGTCCTCCTGGTCGAATTCCTGCATGTAGCGCTTGATGAGGTCCTTCACGGCAGTCAATTCGTCAACGCAGGTGACGAGCGGCACCATGATGCGGATCTCGCCGAACGCGCTCGCACGCAGCAACGCGCGCAGCTGGGCACGGTAGAGGTCCTCGCGTGCCAGGCAGTAGCGGATGGCGCGGAAGCCCATGAACGGGTTGTCTTCCTTGTCGAGGCCAAGATACGGCACGTCCTTGTCGCCGCCGATGTCGAGCGTACGGATGATGACCGGCTTGTTCTTGCAGATGAGTGCAACCTTCTTGTAGGCCTCGAATTGCTCATCCTCGGTGGGAGCAGTCGCAGAGTCCATGAAGAGGAACTCGGTGCGGAACAGGCCAATGCCTTCGGCGTCGCGCTCCATTGCCTGCGTGGCATCATCGGGTTTGCCGATGTTGGCGAACAGCTCGAGGTTCTCGCCCGAAGCGGTGGTCGTACGGCAGCCGATGAACTTGGCAAGCTCAGCGCGCTCAGCCGCAAACGCAGCTTGGTCGGCGCGTGCTTGCTCGAGCACGTCCTCGGCAGGTTCGATAACGACGGTACCAGCCGAACCGTCGACGATGACGAGATCGCCGTCGGCAAGCTTGTGGCATGCGCCAGGGACCGACAGTACGGCTGGAATCTCCATGGCGCGTGCCAGGATGGCGGAATGGCCCGTCAAGCCGCCGGTTTCGGTGATGACGCCGGCCACGGCGCCCGGGCGGATGCCCGCGGTCATCGATGGCGTGAGATCGTGTGTGACGACAATGCTCTCGAGTGGCAGGGTGCCCATGTCGACGGGGCGCTTGTTCAATAGCTCGGCCAGAACGCCGGTTTTCACGTCGCGCACGTCGGTGGCGCGCTGCATGGTCAACTCGTCGCCCGTCGCCTCGAACATGGTGGCGAACATCTCGCAGATCTGGACAAGCGCGTCTTCTGCGCACATGCCGCCTTCGACGAGCTTGACCATTTCGCCTTGCATGTAGGGGTCGCTGATCATGACGATGTGACCAGTCAGGATTTCGGCTTCCTTTTCGCCAACGGTTTCACGCATGGTCTCTGCTTGTCCGTTGGTGTAGTCGATGTAGCTTGCGATGGCCGCATTGAGACGCTCGGTTTCGGCAGCGGTGTCTTCGACCGTGCGGCTGACGTAATCGAGGGTCGGCTCTTCGACGATGACGACACGCCCAATGCCGATGCCAGCGCTTGCTCCTGTACCTTTCAAATCCATAAATGTCTCCCTTGTTCAGTGGAAGTCAGCGAGAGAGACCGTGGTTTAGTCGCCCATTCCGCTTGCGATGAAATCGACGACAGCGCGGCCAGCTTCGTTCTCTTGCGGGCCTTCGGCCTGGATCTCGATTTCCTCGCCGCACTTGATGCCAGCAGCCATGATGCCCATCAGGCTGTTGCCGGGAATCGAGTTGCCGTTGCGGATGATGGTGACGGTGGCGTCATACTTGCCGACTTCGCCCACGAGCAGGCTGGCGGGACGCATGTGGAAGCCCTGGGGATTGACGAGGGTTACTTTCTCGGAGAACATGGCGGATCCTTTCTCTTTCAAAGGGAGGGCGCTGTGTCCCTCCCATTTTCCAAACTATCTAACCAAAGGGGATATCCCTTTTTGGTCATTTACGCCTCAGCGGCAATTTCCTCGGAGAGCTTTTCCTCCTCGGGGGTGACCTTCTTCTTGAGGACGCGCAGCATCAGAGCACCGACGACAGCGCCGACGACGAGTGCGACCAGATACATCGGCCAGTTGCCGACGACGGCGAAGACGAAGATGCCGCCGTGGGGAGCCATCAGGGTGCAGCCGAATGCCATGGAGATGGCGCCAGCTACAGCAGAGCCGATGACACAAGCCGGGATGACGCGCAGCGGGTCAGCTGCGGCATAGGGGATAGCACCCTCGGTGATGAACGACAGGCCCATGATGTAGTTGACCGGAGCGCTCTTGAGCTCGGTCTCGGTCCAGCGATCCTTGAAGAACGTGCAAGCAAGCGCGATGGCCAGCGGCGGAACCATGCCGCCGATCATGACGGCGGCCATCATGTCGTAGTTGCCAAGTTCGATCGAAGCGAGGCCGAACAGGTAAGCGGCTTTGTTGATCGGGCCGCCCATGTCGATGGCCATCATGCCGCCGAGCAACAGGCCAAGCAGGATCTTCGCATTGCCGAGGCTGGTCAGGAAGTTGCCGATACCCACGTTGATGGCGATCATGATCGGGTTGACCGCGCACATGAACACGCCGATGAACGCAAGGCCGACGAGCGGGAAGATGAGCATGGGTTTCATGCCGTCAAGTGCTTGCGGGATGTGTTCGCACACTTTCTCGAACCACAGCATGAAATAGCCGCCCGCAAAGCCGGCAAGCAGAGCGCCCAGGAAGCCGGCGGAAACGGCTTGACCGGCAGGATCGGTGAACGTGCAGCCGGCAGCAGCCATGGCGCCACCGACGAAGCCGACGAGAAGGCCGGGGCGGTCGGCAATCGAGCGGCCGATGTAGCCAGCGAGGATGGCGAGCATGAAGCCGAAGCTGATGCCGCCGATGCCCTTGAACCATGCAGCGACCGGGGTGTTGGAACCAAAGTTGCCGTCCTGCGGTGCGCCCATGATGGTGTCGATCAGGAATGCGAGCGCGATGAAGATGCCGCCTGCAACGACGAACGGCAGCATGTGGCTGACGCCTTCCATCAGGTGCTTGTAGACCTGACGGCCGACGCTCTCGTTCTCAGCGGAATCGGCTGCTGCTTCGCCGGCACCGCCAGCGTGCTTGTAAATCGGGGCCTTGCCTTCGATGACCTTGTTGATGAGCTCTTCAGGTTTGTTGATGCCGTCGGCAACTTTGGTGATCAGGACAGGCTTGCCATCGAAGCGCGCCATCTCGACGTTCTTGTCGGCGGCGACGATGATGCCTTCGCATGCGGCAATCTCTTCCTTGGTCAGGATGTTCTTGGCGCCACCGGAGCCGTTGGTCTCGACCTTGATGGAGATGCCCATCTTGCCAGCTTGCTGGTCGAGCGCCTCGGCTGCCATGTAGGTGTGCGCGATGCCGGTGGGGCACGCGGTGACGGCGAGGATGCGGATTGCGTCGCTGTCAGCTGCTTCAGCAGCGGCGGCAGCAGGAGCGGCTGCGGCAGCAGCCTCCTCGGCAGGTTCTTCCTCGGGGAACTTCTCGCGTTCCTTGTCGTCGATGAGCTTCAGGAACTCGTCAGCGCTCTTAGCCTCGAGCAGCTGGTTGCGCCAGTCGACGTCCATGAGCATGGTCATGAGGCGTGCGAGCACTTCGAGGTGCACTTCACCGTCGCTCGGTGCTGCGATCATGAAGATCAACTTGCTGGGCTGTCCGTCGGGAGCTTCGTAGTCGACGCCCTCGGGTACGGTAATGGCGGCCAATGCAGGCTTGGCCACGGCGTCGGTCTTGGCGTGCGGAATTGCCATCCCCTCACCAATGGCAGTTGTCCCGCCAGCCTCGCGGGCCAGGATGGCCTCGCGGTAGACTTCGACGTCGTTCAGGTTGCCGGCACCGTCGTGGAGGCTGATAAGCTTTTCGATGGCTTCGGGTTTCGAAGCGACCGACACGCCAAGCTCAATGGCTTCCGGTGCCAAAAGGTCGGTAATTCTCATGGGATCCCCTTTCCTGAATTACCACGTACCGCGTCGAGCGCCGCGGCGGCGCAATTTCTATGATTCAAGCCGCGCGAGCAGCTCGTTCACCAATTCTGTGGGGGCGAGGCCCGGCGAGAACGCCGTGGCGCTGCCACATGCTTGTGCCAACTTGTAAGCTTGTTTGTAAGCATCTTGTTCGTCGAGGCCGGCTTCCGTGCCGCGCACGTATCCTTCGACAAATCCGGCAACGACGCTGTCGCCGGCGCCGACGCTGTTGACGAGCTCGCCCTCGATGACGGGCGCTACCTGCAAGTTGCCCGTAGCATCGAGCAGCAGGCTGCCCAGGCCACCGCGGCTGACCAGCACGTTCTGCGCTCCAAGGTCATGCAGTTGACGAGCGCCCTCGACGAGCGCTTGCTCATCGAGCGGATCGCAGCCGGTGATCTCGGCGAGCTCTTCGTCGTTGGGCTTGACGAGGAACGGCTTGTACGGCAAGGACTGCATGAGCACCTGCTCGGTGGCGTCGACCACGATTTTGGCGCCGCGGCCATCGAGCTTCGCCATGATGCGTGCGTAGATGTCCTTCGGAGTGCCCTTTGGTACGCCACCCGAAAGGATGACGAAGTCGCCCGGTTGGACAGCTTCGAGCTTGTCGAAGAACTGTTGGAGCGAGTCGTCGTCGATGGGGGCTCCGCCTGCGTTGACGGCCGTCTCCATGTCGCCTTCGATATCGACATAGGTGCCCTTTAGCTTGGCGTTCACGCGTGTGTTGCCTTGGGGCAGGTGCACGAACCCGGTCGGGATGCCGTCTTCCTGCAGGGCGGCTTCGAGCGCAGCGCCCGTCCAGCCAGCGATGAAACCCCAAGCGGTGCTCGTGCGGCCGAGGTTGCGAAGCACGTACGAGACGTTAACGCCCTTTCCGCCGAAATAGAACTCCTGGGTAATCGCTCGGTTCACATGACCGAGCTCGAGGTCGCGAACTTGCATAACGCAGTCGATGGCGGGGTTGAACGTCACGGTGTAGATCATCAAGAACACCTTTCCGCAGAGCTAAGGGACCACTTCATCATACGGGTAGTTTCGCAGATTGTCTAACGATTTCTGCCCTATTTTGCCCCGTGGTTTTAGGGGTGGTACATTGCTTTGACGGTGTACGAAAAAAACGACACGCGAGAGGGCGGTGTCTAACAATATGAGGGCTTTTCATGACTCTAGAAATATCGATTGCAGAGCACCATATGGTGCAGTTACGTCGGGAACGGAGGTAACGCTATCGCTGAATGTGTTTGACGCTCCAGCTGCAGCTGTTACCTTGCGAACCTGGATTGACGGTCAAGGCGAGGGGCTCTATCCGATGAAAGCCACTACGCCGACCCATTACGAGGTTGTTTTCACGCCAAAGACAGCGGGTGTCGTGTGGTACCACTTCATCATCACGGCTGCCGACGGCTCGCAGAAACGCTACGGCGCTTTGGACGGCAAGCGCGGCGGCAAAGGTCAACTTTACGATTGGGAGCCGCCGAGCTTCCAACTTACGGTGTTCGATGCCGACCGATTGCCGTCGCTTGAAGAGGCGGAGAACAACGCGATCGACGGTTCATTCAAGGACCTGTTCATCGACCTGTTCCTCGGTGAAGTGACGGCTCCTGAATTCGTCGAGGCATTCGAAACGCTTCGCGAGAACAGCACGCCTGAGACGTTCATGGAAGCGGTTGACCTGGTCGGCTGCGACGACTGTGCGAACACGTTTGCCCAACTGGGTGGCGTCGACGTGGAAGCCGAAGAACTCGAGTCAGACGATTTCGACCTGTCCAACGTCATGGAAGGCTGGCAAATGGGTCAGGCAAAAGGCCGCCTGTGGTGCGCGAGCCTCATCCAGTTGCTTTCGGTTGGCATGCCGTCAGAAGGGGGCGATGCGCAAAGCGCCTACGAAGACGCCATCGAGCGTTGGGCTGAGGTCGACCCTGACTGCGAGGCCGTTGCCCGCAATGCCACCGACCTGCGCTTCTCGATGCCGCTGCTCGCTCAGGACGACTGCTCGCTGTTCGCAGTGAACGACGACGTGCTCGGCATTTGGCGGCATGGGGCCGATGGGCAATCCGCTTGCGTGTTGGTCAATCCGTCGCTGCAGAACGCACACGACGTGCCGGTGCCCATGGTGGCAGAGAATGCTTCCGAGATCATTTCGGGTTACGGCGTTCCCGTCGTCGATGCCGCCGAGGTGAAGGAAGTGCCCGAGGTGTTCGCCAATGCCGACCGCTACGCACAGGTGCACCTCTATCAGTTGGGTTCGGCAATCCTGTATTTCCACGGCGCGCAACGGCTCGAGCTTCCGATGGAGCCGGGCTTGGGCGTGCTCGCGCACATCACGAGCCTCCCGGCATCGAGTGGCAGCAAGCGTTTGGGCTCGATTGGTCCCGAGGCGTACAAGTTCGTCGATTGGCTGGCCAACGCGGGCGTGCGCTATTGGCAGATTCTGCCCGTCAACCCGACCGACGACCATGGCAGCCCCTATGCAGGCATCAGCGCCTTCGCAGGCAACGTTCGCTTGCTCGAAGAGTATCCTGAGCTCGATGCGTGCGATATCGACCAGGCCGAGTACGCGGAATTCTGCGAACGTGAAGCTGATTGGCTCGATCCGTACGCGTGCTTCATGGCGATTCGCGAGCGTGTTGGCGCTGGCAAAACTTGGCAGAAATGGCCGAAAAAGTACCTACGCTACAACCGTTCTGTCGTGGAGCGCGACGCGAAGCTCAAGGCAAGTGCCGAGGCATGGCGTCGCGGGCAGTTCCTCTTCGAACAGCGCTGGAAGGAGTTGCGCGCCTATGCGAACGAGCGTGGCGTGCAGATTGTCGGTGACATGCCCATCTATGTGAGCGCCGACAGCGCGGATGTCTGGGCGAACCCGCAAATATTCCAGCTTGGATCCGATGGCCGTCCCGAAGTCGTTGCCGGCTGTCCGCCCGATGCTTTTGCTGTCGAAGGTCAGATCTGGGGAAACCCGGTCTACGACTGGGACGCTCTTGCGGCAAGCGGCTACGATTGGTGGCTGCGCCGGCTCGAGCGCGCGTTCGAGCTGTACGACATCGTGCGTCTCGATCATTTCATCGGTTTCTCGCGTTACTTCTCGATTCCCGCGGATGAGAAGGCTACGGCAGGAGAATACCGTCCTGGTCCGGGGCTCGACTTCTTCGTAGTTGCCCATCGGAAGTTCGGCCCGTTGCCCGTCATTGCCGAGGATTTGGGGTCCATCACGCCCTGTGTGCGTGCGCTCGTTGCTGCGTGCGGTTTCCCAGGTATGGACATCGTGCAATTCGTCGATGGTGGTGACCCGTTGTCAGGCTATCAGCCACGACCGGAGAAAATCGCATACACGGGCACGCACGACAACCAGACGATCGTCGGCTATTGCGAATCACGTTATCCTGACCTTGATGCAGTGGAGGCGGCTGATGACCTGATCGAGAAGGTCGTCGTATGCGACGCGCCTGTGCGCGTATTGCCGCTGCAGGATGTGTTGGGGCTTGACGATGAAGCACGCATGAACACGCCGGGCACAGTCGAGGGCAACTGGATTTGGCAGGCGGATGCTGCTGCAATCGATCGTGCGGCTTCTCGTATGAAAGCACTAGTGGAACTCCGAAAGGAATCACGCTAGGATATTCGTGAGGTTGTATCGAGACGGAACAGGAGGGGACGATGAAGAAATTCTTGGTGGTAGCATGTGCGGCTTTGTTTGCGTTGGCATTGGCGGGGTGCGCCTCAAGCAGCTCGAGCAGCGCGTCAGCGAGCGCGGCATCGGGTTCCGGTAGCGCTTCGGCGAGTGCGGCGTCCAGCTCAGAGGCTTCCGCTTCGAGCAGTGCCGGATCGGTCGGTATTGCCAATCCGTGGAGCGATGCCGACAGCGCAGAAGCGGCGGCTCAGGGCGCTGGTGTCGGTTCCTTCGAATTGGCCGACAACCTCGGCATGGCCGACAAGACGCTGTTCGACCCGACGTACCGCTATATGGATGATGTTGCTGAAGCCACGCTCCAGGGCGGCGCCTTCGACGTGACCGTGCGCAAGAGCATGCATCAGAGCGGTCAAATGCTGAGCGGCGATTACAACAACTATCCCGAGTTCTGGACGACGACCATCGATGGCATCGAGGTCTCGTGCCATGGGTACGAAGCAGGTGTGGCGACCGCATTCGAATGGAGCGCCGACGCGAACTACTCGGTCATCTTCCAAGGACTCGGTGGCGAGAACATGGGAGTCGACGAGACCGAGATCGCCGCAATCATTCAGAACGTCAAGTAAAAAATCTGGCCAGGCTTCAAGTAACCTGGCCAGATTTCAAATTCAGCTTCAAGGCCTATTTCAAAACGGCTGCAAGCTCTTCGACCAGCACGGCAACGTCGATGGGCTTGGCGATGTGCGCTTGCATTCCGGCGTCTTTCGCCGCTTGCACATCCTCCTGGAAGGCGTTGGCGGTCATCGCAAGGATGGGGGTGGATGCAAGCGCCTTGTCGTCGAGAGCTCGTATCGCTCTGGTAGCCTCGTAGCCGTTCATGACAGGCATCTGGACATCCATCAGAATTGCATCGTAGTATCCAGGCTCTGACTGGGAAACCATATCAACGGCTACTTGCCCGTTCTCCGCTTCCTCCACCATGAAGCCTTGTTGATCCAATATCATCTTCGCGATTTCCATGTTGATGGCGTTGTCCTCAACGAGCAGCAAACGCTTCTCCGAGAAGTTGATTTCCGAATCGGCATCGGATGCAAGCACGTCTTTCGCTTTGGGCACGTCGTCTTCTTGTGCGATTTTGAGTTTGAGGCCGATAATGATTTTCGTTCCGCCGCCGGGCGACGTCAGCACTTCAATGGTGCCGCCCATCAGGTCGACGAGGCTCTTCGTGATGGCCAGTCCCAGGCCGGTACCCTCTATGCCGCTGTCCGTCGAGGTGCGTTCGCGTTCGAAAGCCGTGAACATCTTGTCGACGAACTCCCTTGACATGCCGATGCCCGTATCTTCGACGCTCATTTCATAGGAACCATATCCCTCAATCGCGGCGCCGGTTTGCCACAACGTGATCGACACCGACCCGCCTTCGGGCGTGAACTTGTAGGCGTTGCTCACGAGGTTCAGCAGGACACGGTTCAAATTCCGCTTATCGCACCAGACGAGGTTGTCGGTCATCTGCCAGGTGTGGACCGAGAACTCAAGGTTCTTCTGCCGCATTTGCTCGGTGAACAAGTCGCCAATCTCGTCGATGATTGCACGAAGATCGGCGGGCTCGTAATGCCGCTCGACCTTGCCGCTCTCAATTCGGCTCATCTCCAGGATGTCGTTGATGAGGGCGAGCAGCTGGCCGCTCGACATGTCTATCTTGTCCAGATACTCCTGCACGGCCTCCACAGAGCCCGCATTGCGTGCTAGGTTCGTGTATCCAATGATGGCGTTCATGGGCGTGCGGATGTCGTGTGACATATTGAACAGGAATTGGCTCTTCGCCAGGCTTCCCTCCATGGCACGAATCCTCTCGCGTTCCGCCACCTCGTGCTTCTCTTGCATTACGCGTTGGATGTAGAGCATGATTACCAACCCGAAGAAAATGATGAGCAAGAGCACGACGCCGCCACCTACAAGCGCTGCGCGCACATCGTCCATGTTGTCCATTCTGGCAATGAGCTTCGCCAGCCACATGAACGCGGAATAAATCAACAGCGCAAACAGGACGGTTCCGGAAATGGACATGCCGCTGAATTCCGTGAGCGTGCTGCGGACAATCGTGCGCCAATAGAACACGAAGCCCAGCAGGCACCAAAGGGACAGCAAGAGGAATGCTTCGCTTCCCATGGCATCCAGCGCAGCGAGGTGCGGAACCAGCTGGACGATCACGAAGACGACTGCAATGATGGTGCCGAGCAATCCGACGGCCATGATCTTGCGGTTTCCTTCCGATCTTGCAATGCGGTGCGCGGCTGCGCACGTGTATCCGTAAGCGACGATGGCGCCGAAAGAGGTGAGGTCCACGAACCACACGAGCGTGTTGCGGCCGAGCAGCGAGATCACGACGGAAAGCGCCATGACGAACAGGATGCTGATGGTCGTCTTCGAGAACATGTCCGCCAAGATCTTGTCCTCGGCCATCGTGGACAAAACGCGCACCATGGCTCGGTACGCCCCGATAATACCCGTGAGGATAGCCGCCAGCGCTGTGACACCTATGATAACCAGGCCCGCATCTCCCAAATTGGCTTTTGCGGCATAGAACGTCGGCACCGATTCCGCACCGCTCAAATTGCCCAGATTCGCAATGTAGGCTGTCCAAGAGGAGTACCCGTCGGGCTGTGTGGTTACGCTGACGAGCGTCATGGCTATGTAGACGAATGCTGCGATGAGAATGGATGCGACGATAATCCGTCCCACCTTCGCGACAGGGAATTTGAAATGAGACGTCTCGAACGTGACGATTTCAAAACCGACGAAGGCCCATGGCGCAAGGATGATCAGGCTGAATATTGCGAAGCCATTGTTGACGCCTTGAGTGCCGAACGAGCAAACCACGTCCATTGACGGGGCATGCTGCAAGCAGATAACCGTTGTCGCGACAGCGCCCACGAGCAATATGATGGCAAGAACGGTAAGAAGGCGCTGCAGGAAAGGCTTTGCAAAGATGAACAGCATGCCGACGGCGATCAGGGCGAGGGCTGATATCCCGATTTCCTGGAGATAGACCTCGTTGCCTGCAATCATGTAATGGAGTCCGGTTTGGATGTTGCTGCCGAATATGGTGCGGATGACTACGAACAGAGCGCTGCCGTTCAAGAACACGACCGTCAGGTAGGAAAGGCTCAGGAACCATGCGCAAAGGAATGCATGGTCGCGCCCGAAGGCTTCTTTCGCATAGGAATACATACCGCCCGTTCGGGGGCTGCGCTTCATCAGATAGGAGACGCTCATTCCAACGATCAGCATGACTACCGCGCCAATCGCAATGGCGATTACGGTGCCCATTGGCCCTGCGATGGGGAGGAACGTGGTTCCGGGCATGACGAAGGCGCCCCAGCCGATCATGCATCCGAAGGCCATTGCCCATACGTCAATTGGCGAAAGGTATCTATCAAAGCCTTGCGGCATGGTTTCCTTGCTCATGGTGCTTCACTATCTCATCTGTGCGTGGCGTTCCAAAATCGTTTCATCTATGGCTTAATCAGGCTCTCAAGCGTTTCGAAGAGGGCTTCTGGTTCGACCGGCTTCGACAGATGCGCATTCAGGCCTGCTTGCAAGCTTCGCTGCACGTCCTCGTCGAAAGCGTTCGCCGTCAACGCGATGATGGGAATTTGCTTCGCGTCCTCGTGGTCAGAAGTGCGGATGACCCTTGTGGCCTCCAGGCCGTCCATCTCGGGCATGCGCATGTCCATGAGGATTGCATCGTAGTATCCGCTTGGATGCTCGGTAAACATATCCACAGCGATGCGGCCGTTCTCTGCCAGGTCGACATCCATTTCGCGCATTGCCAGCACCATGGCCATGATCTCGGCGTTCACTGGCATGTCTTCGGCCAGGAGCACGCGGCGTCCCTTGAGGTCGGCTCGGACGGGTGCCATTGCCTCGCCCTTCTTCTTGAAGGCCGTCTTGAACTCGTCGAGCACGCTGCCTGCGAACAACGGCTTGGCAACGAAGGTGTCCACGCCAGCGTTGATTGCCTCGTCTGCCACTTCGTCCCAGTTATAGGAGGTCAAGATGATGATGGGGGCGTCATTGCCGACGATCGATCGGATTTGCCTCGTCGTCTCGATGCCGTCCATGTCCGGCATCTTCCAGTCAACGAGCAGCAGATTGTAGTCTGCTCTCCTGGCATGACGGACCTTCACCATCTCTATAGCCTCTGCGCCTGAGGAGGCGACCTCGCAGGTGATGCCAACCTGCTTCAAGATGATCTGCGCATGCTCCAGCGCGATTGGATCGTCATCGATTGCGAGGACGCTGAGCTTCCGGGGGTTCAGGTCCTCCTCGAAAGCATCGCTGTTCTTCCGATCCGATTCCTCCAGCGTCACTGTCACGTAGAACGTCGTGCCAACGCCCTTCGTGCTCTCCACCTCGATATGGCCGTTCATCAGTTCGACGATGCTCTTCGTGATGGGCAGGCCCAGGCCGGTGCTTCCGTACTTGCTGGTAGTGGAGGCATCTTCCTGGCTGAACGCCTCGAAGATGTGGGGAAGATACTCTTCGCTCATGCCGATGCCGGTGTCCTTGATGGTGAGCTTCAGCGTGCACTTGCGGTCGTAGCGCCTGCCCTCCTCGATGAGGAACGTCACCGTGCCGCCTTCCGGCGTGAATTTGACGGCGTTGCCCAAAATGTTGATCATGACCTGCTTGAGCTTCATGCTGTCACCGACGTAGTAGTCGTCGATGGTGCCGATCGTGCGGCAGTCGTACGTAATTCCCTTGTCGGTGCACTGGCCGCTGATGATGGTGCTGACCTGCTTGAGGTCGTTGGCGAATGAGAACTCATCGTTCTTGATAATCATCTTCCCCGATTCGATGCGAGACATGTCGAGGATGTCGTTGATGATGCCGAGCAAGTGTTGAGCCGAGGCGCCAATCTTCAACAGGTATTCTTCGACGGCGTCGGGAACATCAGGCTCGTTGAGGGCAATGTTGTTCAAGCCGATGATGGCGTTCATGGGCGTGCGGATCTCGTGGCTCATGTTGGAGAGGAAAGCCGTCTTGGCCTTGCTGGCCTGCTCTGCAGCTGTGAGTGCGTCCGATAGCGCCTGCTGTTGCTCGAGTCCCGCGCGCGTTTCGGCATCGACGTCGGCGAAGCACGCCCCGACATTGTGGACGATTCCGTCGTCTCGGTCTTCGGGGTGACGGACTCCAGCGAAGCGCACTGCCTCGTAGGACTCATTGCCGTTGACGTTGATCATGTAGCGATACGAGATGACGTCATTGTCCTTGAGTCCCTCACGTATGGAATCGAGCTGAATGAAGTTCAAGAACTCCTCGCGGTACTGCTCCAAGATGTAGTGGTTGCAATATTCGGTCACGGCTTCGAGGTAGTCGAACTCTTCGCCAGCTTCAAGCCCAGGTAGGTCTTTGCGTGCCTGGTAGCATACGCCCTTATTCCGGTCGAGCTCAAGGTAGTAGACGCTTCGATAATCGGAGGACAAGGCAGTGATCATCTTGCTCTGCTGTTCCTGCTCGGTCTTTTGGGCCAACAGCTGGTCCTGCAATGCAATCTTCTCTTCCATCTCCTGGCGCTTGATGCGGTTCTCGGTTTCGGCTGTCTCCCGTTCGAGCGCGAGCCGCGCGTTCTTGCGCATCTGGGATGCGATGAAAAGGAACATCGCAGCGAGGACGATGACTGTCAGAACGGACTGGGCCAAGCTACGTTGGATGATTCCGTCCGACACCGAGCTGATGCGCTCGCTGATAACGTCGTCTCTAATCAGGTAGGTGAGGAACCAGTTGGTTCCCTCGATGGGAGCGTAACTCAGGGTCTCGGTCACGCCGTCGTATGTGAAGGTGGCAATGCCCCTGTTGCCTTCGGCGAAATCGCGCAAAAGCTGGTCATAAGAGTATCCAGAGTCGAATTCGGCGTGTGCTAGTGCATCCAGAAGATTGTCTTCCGCTGCAAGTCCGCCCAAAACGGTGTTGCTGAGGGCAATGCCGTCGTTCGTGTACATGTTGCAGAACGTGGCATCGGTGCTCTGCGAAGCCATCGAGACGCCTTGCAGCATGACGTCCATGTCGATTTCCATGGCACAGGCGATGAGCTTGTTTCCGTTGAGGGACAGGTTGAGGTCGCGAATAGGCACCGCAATATCGACTTTTTTATCGGGGTCGTTCACGTTCCTGATGGTGATTCCCGGTTCGGAAAGCGCTTGATAGTCGAAGGCGAATTGGCTCGCATCGCTCAGAATGCCCTCATCGGCCGTGTACATCAGGTTGTTCTCGTCGATGAACGCAAATCGGTCCAGGTTGAAGAGCTGTTTCATATTGCGTTGGTACGAGCGCAGGTGGTCGAGATCGCTCAGGTCGTTCTCGTCGATCATCGTAACGGCGACGTTGATCACGTTGACGTTGTTCTTGAGGTTGTCTTCCACGACCTGTTCGCGGCGACCGGCAAGTTCGTCCAAGTACAACAAGCTGACCGAGCGGGCGGCTTGTTCCGTATCATGCCGAGCGCTTTGCCCCATCCAGACCGTGCCAAGCACCAGTATGATCAAGACAAGCGCGCCACCCACAATCGCTATCGGAGTTGTCAGGTTCCGTTTTTTGCTTTCCATACGAGGCCTTTCGCCGCTTCTCGCTTTTTATGGGATGAGCTCGTTGAGCGTCTCAAGAATCTTGGGTATGTCGTAGGGCTTCGCAAGGTGGCCGTTCATTCCGACCGACAAAGCCAGGTTTGCATCTTCCTCAAACGCATTTGCAGTGACTGCGACGATGGGGATGTTCGCCTTTTCGGCGTCTTCGAGCGATCGAATCTGCCTCGTTGCCTCGTAGCCGTCCATGCGTGGCATTTGGATGTCCATGAGGATGATGTCGAAATGCCCTGCGGGTGCCGCCTTCATCGTTTCGATTGCCTCGATGCCGTCTGATGCTATCTCGACCTCGAAGCCGGAATCCTTCAGGACCATTTCGGCAATCATCTGGTTCATCTCGTTGTCTTCCACGAGCAGCACTCGTTTGCCGGAGAAATCTCGCGGGGTCACGCTTTGATCGGAGTCATCGACGGAAGACGTGAAAGGCTTTGCAAGCACGTCCCTGAGCTCGGACATGAACAAAGGCTTCGAGCAAAAGGCCGTGACGCCTGCTTCCTTCGCCTCTTGTTCGATATCGGCCCAATCGTATGCGGTGAGGATGATGATCGGGGTGCTGTCACCAATGAACTTTCGAATCTGGCGTACGGTTTCGATGCCGTTCTGGTCAGGCATGAGCCAGTCGATGATGTACACGTTGAACTCGTCGGCCTGGTCGACCGCCTCTTTGGCGCGAATCACAGCCTCTTTGCCGTAGTTCGTCCAAACAGGGCGCATGCCGATTTCCCGCAACATCGAGCACACGGAAAGGCAGGTGTGCGTGTCGTCGTCGGCAACCAAGGCACGCAGCCCGTCGAGCTCGGGAACTCGTTCGGGTTTCGCCGACTTCCCGCTTATCTTGCAGGGGATATCGACGGTGAACTCGCTGCCCTTGCCCTCTTCGGACACCACCGTGATGGTGCCACCCATCATGTCGACGATGTTCTTGGTGATGGCCATTCCCAGGCCCGTTCCCTGGATGCCGCTGACGGTGCTGGTTTGCTCACGCGTGAATGCCTCGAAGATCGTCTTCTGGAATTCCTCGCTCATTCCTATGCCGTTGTCCTTGATTTGGAATTCGAAGTTCGCAACGCCTTCGGAGGATGAAGGCTTTTCGATGACGCGGAAGCTGATGGTCCCGCCGTTCGGTGTGAACTTGATGGCGTTGGATAGGAGGTTGAGCAGCACCTGGTTGAGGCGCAGTTTGTCGATGATGATGTCCTCGTGTACGACATCTTGCGTGTCGATAAACAACTCGAGTTGTTTGGAGGTGACGTTGGACTGGATGATCGTCCTCAGGTCGTGGATGACATCAGGCAGGTGCACGTCGGTTTCTTCGAGGGTCATCTTGCCGCTCTCGATGCGGCTCATGTCGAGTACGTCATTGATGAGGGACAGGAGATGTTCGCTCGAAACCGCAATCTTGCCAAGATAATCCTTAACTTGTTCCTCGTTATCGATATGGGAAGCCGCAAGTGCAGTGAAGCCGACGATGGCGTTCATCGGCGTGCGGATGTCGTGGGACATGTTGTTAAGGAACGTGGTCTTGGCACGATTGGCGTGCTCTGCGGCAACGAGGGCGTCCGACAAGGCCTTCTCGCTCTTGGCGAGCTCTTGGTTCTTCGCCTCGAGCTTTCCAAGGGCGGCTTCCTTCTCGACCACGAGCCTATCCCTGCGCCTCGCCTCGTGAATGAGGAAGATGATTACAAGTGCGGCGATTGCGAACAGAATCGTTCCTACGGTGGCCATGTTGTCCAAAATCATGTCAATCAGACTGTAGGAGCGCAAGCCTTCCGTGTACCGATACGACAAGCCTTGGGCGTAATCTGCTCCAATGACGTTGACGCCGCGGTTCAGCAGCTTTAAAAGACCCATGTTGCCGATTTCGACACCGAAGCAGCGTTCGTCGTCGCGTGTCGTCTGGCGCATCGACAATTCTTTGTAGGCCCTGTTTTTCAACATGTCGTTTGCGCGCAGGCCGTTGAGCGTGGTGCAGCTCGCTTTGCCGTCGAGCACGGCGTGGAGGCAATCGTCGATAGAGGGGTAGAACGCAATTTCCGCATCTGGGAAGTTCGTCCGGATGTAGTAGTACTGCATCCGGTTGTTTTCGTTGACCGCAAACGAGGATGTCGTGTTTTCGGTGAACTCGCCCTTGAAGACGAGCTCCGTCGAGGCCGAGACGACGGCGTTCGATTGATAGATGCCGTTCTCTTCGGAATAGTACAGCCCGCCGCCAACGGGGAACGCCACATCGATGACATCTGCACGCACGTCGGCAATCATCTCGTCGTAGCTCTTGTATCCGCTGTATGTGATGTTGAGATTGGAGATTCCCAGGTTGTTGAAAATCGCTGGCACGACATCTTTCACGAGTCCTGTGACATGCCCGCTTGCGTCCGTGTCGCTGTAGGGGAGATAGTTCTCCAGATAGCCGACGCGCAGGGTGTCGTGCGTGTTGATCCATTCCCGCTCGTCAACTGAAAACGCCCGCGAGGAAATGCTGCTCGAGTAATATTTCGTGCGCAAGGAGCTCACGAAGTTCGGTTCCTCGATGGACAATTGCGTTTGTGCGGAATTCAGCTCTGCAAGCAGGTCGGGGCGATTGATGGTCGTGCAGAGATAGTAGTCGGATGAACCGAAGGCAAAGAGCACCTCGGCGTGATTTCGTCCGTAAGCTCCGTCCCCTTCAGCGGCCATGACGTCCAGGTCGCCGGAATCGAACGCCGCGAAGAGTTCCTCGTAGTCATCGAATGTGATCACTTCGGCCGCTATCTGCTGGCCGTTGAGGTAGCGGTTGAGCGCATCGGCGATGGCGCTGTTGAGTACCCCGATCTTTTTGCCATTCAACGAGTCGGGATTGATGGTGGTTTCTGCATCGGTATCGTGCTTAACAAGGGTATACGTTTCGTTGCCCATTGGAGCGCTCGGATAACCGATAAACGCTGCTCGGTCTTCCTTGAACGCCAAGCCCGCCAGAAGGTCTATGTCACCATCCAGAAGCTTTTGGTAGAGCGTGCTGAAATCGTCGTATACGTATTCGTATTCCCACCCGGTGTATTCGGCAAGCTTGCGATAATACTCGTAAGCGTAGCCTGCCTTCACAGCGTCGTCTCGAGCACCTTCCTGGAAGACCTCGTTTTCGTAATAGCCGACGCGCACCGTTTTCGAATCGTTCTCATCTGCCCAGGCTGCATCAGGCGATGTGGCGACGAGTGCAACTGCGCCCAAAAGAGCAAACAGGACTCCCAACATGAAAAACGTCCATGTTGCTTTTCTTCCGACGGTCATGGTGGGACCTCCTCTCATCATTGTCGGCCTGAACGGGATGAGGCTCGCTTGCTATCGGCTACAGTGCGAGGAACTCGTTCCATTTGAGCATGATCGCATCAACCAAGGCGGGGTAGTCGGCGTCTTCCTTGACACGCAACAGCTCGGTGATTTCGGACATAGGCTCGAAAAGAGGGGTGATGGCCAGGTTGCCCAGAACGCCCTTCAGCGCATGGGCGGCTTCGAATGCGGCGTCGAGATCGCCGGCGTCAATGGCAGCTTTCAGGGATTCGAACCCTTTTTCTCCCTTCAAGGATTCGACCAGGCGCAGGTAGAACCCTTCGTTGTTCATGCATCGGCCGAGGCCTTCGTCAACGTTCGCGCCGAAAGCAATCAGGTCGTCAAGTGTCATAGCGAGCTCCCATCTCTCGGTTGTTCCGTTGTGCGGTCGGGTCGGTACCACATAGCTAGTGCTAGTAAATGTCCGAACTCGTTCGTTTTGTGCGTATGTTCATGTCGGCCAGTGCCTGTTGTATCTGCATGTTGATGTTGCTGATGCCCACGACGATATGGTGTTCATCGTTCGCGCGGGCCTTGATGGCTTTCATGGCGTGGTACACGGGGCGACCGTTTTCCACAATGCGGTATGTCATGTAGAAGGGGTCGTGCCCCGCGAGCTGCAGGAGCAGCGTGTTCTTCTGCGTGTTCAGCCCGACTCTCATCTCATCATCAGGGTAGATCGCCTCGAACAAGAGGCCCCACGCATCTTCGAAGAAGTTCGATCCGCTGTTCTCGATCTGGAGGTTCTCGGGTTTGCCTTGTGAGGTGAATTCGACGTAGTGGTCGCTTTCGATGTCGACGTAGAAGATGGCATCGAACCCGGCTGCAAGCGCGTGGGTGACTTCGCCGAAAGCCCCTGACCTGTGATGGGGCACGATTTCGCGCGAAGGCGTCAACTTTTCGGGAACCGCCACGTCGATCTCGTTTCGTTCGGCGACGAATTTCTCGAATTCGCCTGCTGGAACCGGAGGGGAGAAATAGTAGCCCTGCACACGGTCGCATCCCATGTCACGCAAGGCAACCAGTTGCTCCTCGGTTTCCACGCCCTCTGCGATGACAGGGACCGAAAGGTAGTCGGCGATGTCGATGATGATCTCGATCATCTTGGTGTCGCCGCCTTCTGCGAATGCGCTTCGAATGAACTGCATGTCGAGCTTCAAAGCGTCGAGCGGCAAGGACGAGAGCATGTTGAGCGAGGAATAGCCCGTACCGAAGTCGTCCATTTCCACCTGGAAACCGATGTTGCGCAGATTGCTGACGGTGTCGATGATCTGCTCCGAATCCTGCGTGTAGGCCGATTCGGTGATTTCGAGGAGAAGCTCGTTTGTGCTCAGGTCGTATTCCTGGAGCACGCCGAGCAGGATGCTGTCGAGATGCGGGTCGTACATGTCGATGCGCGAGACGTTGACGGACACCGGCACCACGAAGTTGTACCGTGTCTTCCAGTCTTTGATCTGAGCAGCGGCGGCGCGCCATACGAAGATGTCGAGGCGTTGGATGAGGCCGTTCTCCTCGAAGAGGGGAATGAAAGCGCCTGGCGATACCATTCCGAGCGTCGGATGGTTCCAGCGGATGAGGGCCTCGGCGCTCACCAGCACGGGAATCTCGGACTGGATGTCGAATTTCGGTTGGAAGTACACCTGGAACTGCTGTTCCTTGATAGCGGTTGCGAAGTCGTCGATCAGGCGCTCCGAATACAGCTCTTTTTCATGCAGCAGGGAATCGTATATGCCGATTCGGGTGGCGAAGCTGCCGCGAACCGTGTCGGCTGCCATCTGGGCGCGGTCGAAGCGTCTTTCGATTTCAAGTGACTTGTCAACGGATTCGTATACGCCCATGCGCAGCCATGTTTGGGTGTCTTCGGCATTCTCGTTGGCGATTCCCCTCGAGGCCTTTTCGAGAATGGTTTTGTAATCTTGGCCGTGGGGGCAATACGCCATGAACGTGTCAGCTTCGCTTCGGCAGACGATGCCGCCAGCTTCGCGCACGGCGGAGAGAAGCTCGTTTGCGACGCAACGCAGCACTTCGTTACCGTAATTCGTACCGAACCGCTCGTTAATGAGGCGGAAGTGGTTGATGTCGACGACAACGGCATCCATGTCCGTGGTGCTGTGGTGGTGGTCGAACTGCACGGCATACTGGTAAAAGTAGTCGCGGTTGAACAGGCCCGTCAGCTCGTCACGTTCCGTTTTGGTGATGATGAGTCGGTCTTCGTGAAGCTCGATTGCGCGCTGGATGCGCGCATGGATAACGTTTGCTTGCGGATAGGGTTTGGAGATGAAGTCGTTAGCCCCAAGGTGCAAGCTTTCGACTTCGGCGTTCTGGTCGGACGTCGCGACGATGACGGGAATGTTGGCCAATTCGGGGTCGGCGCGCATGGCGTGCAGGGCATCCGTGCCGCTCATGACGGGCATCTTCAAGTCCAGAATAATGAGAGAGAGGACACCTTTGCTCCTGCGCGCCACCTCCAGCGTCTCTTCGCCGTTTTCAGCGAAGAGCAGCTCGTAATCATTTTGCAGGATTTCGCGCAGGATCTCCCTGTTTATGAATTCGTCGTCGGCAATGAGCAGTAGTCGTTTCCCGTTTTCCGAATGAAATTTCTCATGGCTTTTAAGCATGACATACCCACCCTTTGCAGTGTCGATATACGTACGTGCAATTATAAGACTTGCAACGCCCTAATCTGGCTGCAATACCGACATGTAGCGGAAACGACTGCAATAACAATCCGTGAATTATCGAGCGTCGTCCAGCACGAATAAGGGTTTTTCGGGACAGGTGAATTGAGCGGCGGGCTTGCACGAAGCAAGCCCGCTCTTAGGGTTGGGGAACGAGAGCCGCTTATGTTCTTTAATGCAGCAGGATAGCTGCAACCATGAGTGCGATGACAAGTATGAGGGCGATGATGTCGTGCGCTGCGAACGGGTATTGCTTATAGCCTGATTCTCGAGTGCGCAGGTTGAAGCCGCGCACTTCGGCCGCGATGGCAGCGCTGTTCGTCTTACGCACCGAGCTGACCAGCAAGGGCACGCAAAGCGGCACCATCAACTGGATCTTGTTCACGATGCCTCCCTGGTCGAATTCGACACCGCGCGCAGTTTGCGCCTCCATGATGCCCTTCATATCATTCATGAACACGGGGATGAAATGTACGGTCGAAGCGAACGTGAACGCATATTTATAGGGCACGTGCAGCACTTTCACGACAGAGTTCGACAGGTCGGACATCTTCGTGACGTAAAACGTGAGGAACAGGGGGATAGCTGCGGCTTCCAAACGCAAGATGGTGGTGATAGCCGCCATGATCGAGCCGGTTCCGATGTAGCCCCATGGCAAGTCGACGAGACGGTCGCCTGTTGGCGTGGTGAAGATGAGCAGGATTGCCAGGATGAGCGAGAACACGAACACGGCCTTCATGAGGCCGAGCGTCTGGCGCATCATCCCGCAGCTGGCTGCGAGGGCAAGCGCGAGCACGAGCATTGCCGCCAGGAAGATGGGGTTGCTCGTGCAAAAGCACATGATGGCGAACAGGACGGCGAACAGCAGCTTCGCGACTGGGTTCATTCGGTGGAGCAATGATGTTCCAGGTACGTATTCGAGGAAACCGTTCATCGGTCAACTCCTTCAAACGGAACGGCGAGCGCATTCGGCTCAATGGCGGCGCGCATTTCGGCGAGCGTGTTGGCATGTGCAACGGCGGAGTCGGCCAACGCGGGGCTCATGAGCTGCAGGGCAAGTGAAATATCAACGATTTGGGGCGGCACGAGGTCGGCGGCTTCGAGGGTATGGCGGTTGCGTAGGACCTCGAACGTCGGCCCCTGGTCGACGACCAAGCCGTTGCTCATGACGATGACTCGTTCAGCGAAGTCGGCAACGACTTCCATGTCGTGGCAGACCATGATGACGGTCGTGCCATTCTCGTGCAGCCGGCGAATGATGCTCATGACCTTCACGCACTCGCGGAAGTCGAGACCAGTCGTGGGTTCGTCGAGCACGACCACCGGCGTCTCGAGCACCACGATGGAGGCGAGTGCGAGCAGCTGGCGTGTGCCACGATTCAACAGGAACGGGTCATCATCGGGGTTGAAGCCGAATTCGTCGATGATGCTGTCGACGCGTCGGGCGGCATCGTCCATGTCCATCTTCAATGCGCGGAAGCCGAACAGCAGCTCCTCGCGCACCGTGTTGCAACAGATCTGACTATCGGGATTTTGGAACAAGAATCCGACGCGGCGGGCCAACTCGCTCGTTTTCAGCTGCGTTGTGGGGACGCCGTCGACGAGCACCTCGCCCTCGTCAGGTTTCAGCAGGCCGTTCACCAGGCGCATGGTTGTAGACTTGCCGGCTCCGTTCGTGCCGACGAATGCCACGAACTCGCCGTCGTTCACGGTGAAATCGACACCGCGCAAGATGGGCGTGTTCGCATCGTACGAAGCATGGACATTGCGGAATTCGATGGTCATGCGATCGCCCCGCTTTCGGTCGAAGCGCGTTCTCCGAAATTGGCGTAAGGGGCAGGGGAGCCACCAAGAATTCCCAGGAGTGCGTTGCATGCTTCCTCGACGTTGCGACATACAGGTCCAGCGTGCAGGCCATCTGTTGCAAGGCGGTTCATGAGCGTTGTCGAGCGAGGGCAGTTCACGCCGATCTCGAGCAGCTCGTCCGAATGGGCCAACACGTTGGACGGCGTGTCGCAGAAGCGGATCGTTCCGTTGTCGACGATGACGAGCATGTCGGCGAACTGCGACAGCAGGGCGATTTTCTGCTCGACGACCACGACGGTGGTGCCGTGCTCGCGCGCATAGCGAGTCAGCAACTGGAACACTTGCAGCGAGCTGGCAGGATCGAGCTCGGCTGTAGGCTCGTCGAGCATGAGCACCTTCGGCTTCAGCGCCAAGATGGATGCGATGGCCACCTTCTGCTTCTGGCCGCCCGAAAGGCTGGCGATGACACGGTCGCGAAGATCGGAGATGCCCATATCGGCCAAAGCCTCTTCGACGCGGGCGTCGATTTCGTCGTGCGGTACGCCGAAGTTCTCCAGGCCGTACAGCATCTCGTCTTCGACAATGGACGTGACAATTTGCGAGTCGATGTCCTGGCATACGCTGCCGACGATTTGCGAAATGTCGGTGAGGCTCGTCTCGCACGTATCATGGCCGTCTATCGTAACTGAGCCATAGAAGTCGCCTGGATAGCAGTGCGGGATGATGCCGTTCATGGCATACGTGAGCGTCGACTTTCCGCTTCCTGCTGCTCCTGTGATACCAACGAATGCACCGGCCGGAATGCTCAAGTTGATATCCTTGACCACCGGCTCGGTGCTCTCGCGGTACGTGAACGTGAAGTTCTTGATTTCGATCATGGTGAAACTCCTCTTGTAAAACCGAGTGCTGGAACCTTGCCACGAGTCGTCGGCAAGGTTCCAGCGTCCCCGCAGTGCGGGTAATTCCTTGCGCTACTTCTTGAGGACTTTGCGCAGGAGCGGGGTGAGGATTTGCACCAGGATGGCGTTGAACGTTGCGGTGCCGAACACCATGATGGCGTACGTGACGAAGATGACGGGCAATGCCAGACCGTTCATGAGGCCTACGATGATGGCGAACGTGTAGCCGGATACGACTGTCGAAAGGAACGTGGTCACGAACGGGTTGATGTCAGCCTTGCCGCTAATCTTCAGCGGGATGTTGATGAGCAGGCCGCAGGCCAGGGCGCCGAGCACCTCGGAAGGAATGTTCACAAGCGGTGTGGCGTTGAGCATCGGGATCTGGCACATGATTCCGGCGATGAGGCCGATGACGATTGCCTGCGGCAGTTTCGGTCGCGTCAAGATGATGGCCAGGCAGTACATGGCGATGACGAAGTTCGGTTTCATGCCGGCAAAAGAGAGGAAGCTGGCGACGGTCAGCTTCAGCACTGCGCCGGCAGCGAGCAGCACGGCTATGAGGATGAGGTCTTGTGTGGTGAGGCCTTTCTTAGCTTCGGTGTTTTCGACGATCGTTCGCTTCATGGTGGTGGACTCGGACATCTTTCTCCCTTTCTGTCGTGGCCGGCTGCCCCTCGCAGCCTGGCCGGTTGGCTGTCCGATGAGGTGGGCGCCTTACCCGCCTCATCCACTCGAATCACTCGAAGTCGTCGCGCAAATCAAAAGGCCTGTCCTTTGCAACCCCTTGCGGAGTTTCAAAGGACAGGCCATTCAACCTGCGGTGCCACCTTTGCTTGGCCCCATGCGGGACCCACTCGTGAACGTGCCATCACACGCTCTGCCTCTAACGCGGGCTCACGGTCCAGATACTCGGCCTTCGGCGCCTGCCTACAGCCTTTCCCCTTTCCCTCGGCGATCCATTTGCCATCTAGCGTACTACGGAACTCTCAGCAACGTCCGCTCTCTGTGAGTGCCCGGATGACTTTACTTTCGCCTCAACGGTTTCGAGCTATTCGATTGTTGAGGGCACTTTAGCGCAGCAAAGCAAAATGTGTCAAGAGTTTTTTACGACTTTTTTCACTCACGATAAACGCCTGGTGGCGGTGCATTTCTTATAGATTAGATAGAATGATTTGTTATCGATATTATCGATAACAATCGAACGAAAAAGCATATTACCGCAGGTCTTGCGCCAATTAACAGCATCCAGGTATCGTATCGCCTAACGGTTTAAAAGGGCCGCGGAGACGGCCTGAGGGGAAGGAGACCACATGTCAGCAATCAGGAAGAATAGGAAATTGGCAGCGATTGTCGTTGCCGCACTCGGTGTCGTGTTAGCGTTCGGCCTGGCATCGTGCGGAGGGTCGGCAAGTTCCAGCGCGTCGAGCGCGAGCGGCTCGGCGAGTGCTTCAGCCAGCGCTTCAGCTGCATCCGACGACAAGGTCATCAAGGTGGCTGCAAGCCCGACCCCGCATGCGGTGATCTTGAACGACGCCGTAGCGCCGCTGGTCGAGAAGGCCGGCTACAAGCTCGAGGTTGTCGAGTTCACCGATTACGTGCTGCCCAACACTGCAACTGAAGATGGCGAAGTTGACGCCAACTACTTCCAGCATATTCCCTACCTTGATCAGTTCAACAAGGAGAATGGTACGCATCTCGTGAACGTTGCGCCTGTGCACATCGAGCCGATGAGCGTCTACGCTGGCAAGACCGCTTCGTTCGACGAGCTCGCCGATGGCGCCACGGTTGCCGTGCCCAATGACACCACCAACGAGGCGCGCGCCCTCCTGCTGCTGCAGACCGCCGGCCTCATCGAGCTGGAAGATCCGACCAACTTGGCTGCAACTCCCAAGGACATCAAGAGCAATCCGAAGAACCTGCAGTTCAAAGAAGTCGAAGCTGCCACCGTTCCGACCATCCTGCCCGATGTCGACATCGCTGTGATCAACACGAACTACGCAATCGGCGCCGAGCTGCCGAAGGATCTGATCCTTATCACTGAAGCCGCCGAGTCCCCGTATGTCAACGTGCTGGTCGTGAAAGAGGGCAACGAGGACGCTGAAAAGACCAAGGTCCTCATCGAAGCAATCACCTCGCAGGATGTGAAGGATTACATCGCCAAGAACTTTGATGATTGCGTCGCAGTGTAAATCCCTGAGCAAATCCCTTACAATAGGGAGCCGCTAACAAAATGGGACAACGAATGCGGGGCCGATTCGTCGGCCCCGCATGTTGCGGTCTACGGATGCGACAGGCACCTGGTGCCTGTCGCATTGCGCGAAAGGTGAACGGAAGAGTTTCATGATAGAACTGATAGACGTGGGAAAGGTTTACCACGCCAGCGCCGGCGACCACCGCGCGCTCGAGGGTGTGAACCTGCGCATTGAAGATGGCGACATCTTCGGCATCATCGGCGAATCGGGTGCGGGCAAGTCAACGCTCGTGCGTTTGCTCAACTTGCTCGAGCGTCCGACCGAGGG
>JAZLCO010000022.1:0-82727 GCA_045614225.1 Eggerthellaceae bacterium
AACCCGCTGACGTCCGGCGGCCTTGGCTCCTGGTCGCTGATCGACGTGCTTGCGACGCTGCTGGCTGCAGTGCTGTGCATCACCATGCTGATCGGCGTCTTCGGCAAGCGTCGCGAAGACGAAGACGACGGCGATGACGACGGCAATCCCAACGGTACCGACGTCGGCTTCGACTCCGAGGACGATTCTGAAAACGCTGAAATCAAGCGTCATCGCACTCTGCGCCTGCTGACCCTCGTGCCTGCAATCGTGGCAATTGTGCTGCTCTTCCTGACGCAGGACTTCACTCAGCCGATGGTTCTGTTCGATTTCTGGACGCTCGTGTTCGTCATCCTCGCGTTGGTGCAAGTTGCCTTGACATATCTTGCGCGCAAGAAAAAGGATGACGATAATAGTAATAATAAAGAGGAGGATGCAGAGCTGCCAGCAGAGCCTGCCGCAGCAACAATTTAGAACTTTACATGACAGAACGCGTAAAAGACAACGCCGAAAGAGCGGAAGCCAAAAGCGGTAGCAACCCGCATGGCTTCCGCATTGGCGTGCTCAGTGCATTTTTGGTCGTCTTGGCGGCCGTCGTGTCGATCGTGTTCATGTTGTCGGTTCAAAGAATCAACCAAACGTACGACGGCTTCGAGAAAGCGACGGACAACTACATCGAGTGCGAAAGCGCCGCCAACGATATGAAGGAAGCGTCGAACTACCTGACCATCCAGGTGCGCAGCTTCATCGTGACGCAGGACATAGAGTATCTCGAAAACTACTTCGAAGAAGCGAACGTCAACATGAGACGCGAGAAGGCCGTCGCCACGCTCGAAAGCCTCGACGCAAATGATTCGATGTACCTTTCCTCGGCGTTGACCGATTCGGTCGAGCTGATGGAGATCGAGTACTATGCCATGAAGCTCGTGTGCGAGGCGAAAGGCTACAACGCACTGGCTGAAAACGCCGCTGCGCTCGAGTCTGTCGAGCTCAAGCCCGAAGATGCCGCGTTGTCGCCGGATGAGAAGATAGCGCTGGCCACCGAGCTGGTGTTCAGCGACGAATACATGCAGCACGTTGCTCGAATAGAGTCAAACGTCCAGCAATGCAAAGAGGTTCTGGTTGACAGTATCGACGACGTCAGAGACGAGGGGGCCGAGGCGCTTCGTCAGCTGATTCTGCGGCAGCAGGTGCTCACCGTAGTGCTGTTCGTCGTAATCTTGCTGCTCATAATTTCGGTCGTCCACTTCATCCTCTGGCCCATTCGCACCTACATCACGCACATCAAGAAGAACAGCCCGCTTCCGAACACTGGGGCTTTTGAACTGCGCTACCTGGTCAAGGCGTACAACGAGATGTACGACGACAACCTGAAGAACCACGATGCACTGCGTCGCAAGGCCGAGCATGACCATTTGACCGGACTGTATAACCGAAGCGTCTTCGAGCGGCTGCTCGCAGCCTATAGCGATGAGCCCTATGCGTTGCTGCTTATCGATGCTGACTATTTCAAGCAGGTCAACGACTCGCTCGGCCATGATGTGGGCGATGCGATGCTGAAGAAAATTTCCAGCCAGCTCAGTCAAACGTTCCGTGCGACCGACTATCCGTGCCGCATTGGTGGCGATGAGTTCGCCGTTGTCATGACCGAGATGAACGAGGGCCTGAAACATGTCGTAAGCAGCAAGATCGCTACTGTGGTCGAGGGGTTGGCTGACACGTCTGACGGCTTGCCGCCCATGACGCTGTCGATTGGCGTTGCGTTTAACGACGGCACCCTGAGCGGCGATCAGATCTTCAAGAATGCAGACAGCGCCCTCTACCTGGCGAAGGAAGCCGGTCGAAACGGCTATCGCTTCTACGAAGGATAGCGGCTTGTTTCCCAGCGTGGCTGGTGTGTTCGACCTTGTCAATGGTGAAAGCGTTCGGGGTATTCCAATCCGTTGGTGTTGTTGGTCATCAATGTTGTAAAATAAAAAGTCACCGACATAACCAACACGGGAGGCATTATGGCCAAGAAGGGCAAGTTCAACTACTTCGACGCGTTCGAACAGCAGATCGAAATCGCTTTGGAGGAATCCGAAATTCTCGTCGAGGCAATTGAGAACTTCGAATCTGCCGACAAGCTCGAGGACATACTCAAGCGTGCGCACGAGGTCGAGCACAGGGGCGACGAGGTGAATCACGATATTCACACGAGCGTCTCCGTTGACTTCATCACTCCCATCGAGCGTGCGGACATTCTTGAGCTCGCTGGTAGGATCGACGATGTTACCGACATGATCGAAGGTGTCTTGCAGCGCTTCTATATGTTCAACATCCACTTTATGCACGATGACGCCATCGAGTTCGCGCGCATCATCAATAAAAGCCTCAAAGCGTTGCGTAAGTCCATGGAAAACTTCCGCGAGTTCAAGAAGGTCAAGAAGATTCGCGCCATGATTTCCGATGTGAAGGATCTCGAGGAAGAAGCCGACGCCCTGTACATGGAGTCAATTCGCAAGCTTTACACGACGGACAATGAAGATGCGGTGCGCGTCGAAGTATGGTCGCGCCTGTTCGATCGTCTCGAGGCGGCCTGCGACGCGTGTGATGCTGTCGGCGACACCATGGCAGATATCGTTTTGAAGAACGTCTAGGAAAAGCATGTCACTTATAGTTTGCAAATTCGGCGGCACATCCGTCGCCTCACCCGAGCGCATTCGAAATGTCGCAAAGCGGCTCATCGCTCGCAAGCAAGAAGGCCATCAGGTCGTGGCGGTCGTCTCCGCTATGGGCAAGACGACCGACGAGCTCGTGGGTCTTGCGGCTGCTGTCAACCCCAATCCGCCCACACGTGAGATGGACCGCCTGCTTTCGACGGGCGAGCAGGTCTCGATGTCGCTTCTGGCCATGGCCATCGAAGCGCGCGGCTACCGTGCCATGTCGTTCACGGGGCGACAGGCTGGTATCGTCACCGACAAAACTCACAACAAAGCGAAAATCATCAGCGTCGACGGCAAGCGCATCGTCGACGCGCTCGACAAAGGATACATCGCGGTCGTCGCCGGCTTCCAAGGCATCGACGAAAACGGCGACATCACGACGCTCGGTCGCGGCGGGTCGGACACGACGGCCGTGGCTGTGGCATGGGGCATCGAGGCTGATGTCTGCGAGATTTACTCGGACGTCGATGGCGTCTATTCGGCCGACCCGCGCGTGTGCCCACATGCCCGCAAGCTCGACGAGATCAGCTACGACGACATGCTCGAGATGGCCGGATCCGGTTCGGGCGTCCTGCAGATGCGCGCTGTCGAGCTGGCGCGCAAGTTCAACGTCGTCATCCACTCGCGTTCGGCGTTCTCCGACGCGGAAGGCACCTATGTCAAGGAGGGCTGCAACATGATGGAGGAAGCCGTAATCACCGGCATCGCGCACGATACGTCCGAGGTCAAGGTGACCATCCGTGGCGTGCCGGACGCGACGGGCATTGCTGCGCGTGTGTTCAGCTCGCTGGCAGGCAACATGGTCAACACCGACATGATCATCCAAAACGTCTCGGAAGACGGCTTTACCGACATTTCGTTTACGTGTCCTGCGGCCGACCTTGCGCGTGCCCAGGAAACCCTTGATCGCGTTGTGCCGGAGATTTCGGCGCGCGAGGTCGTCATCGACGAGAACGTGGCTAAGGTCAGCCTCGTTGGCACCGGCATGAAGTCGACGCCGGGCGTGGCGGCCAAGGCGTTCACGGTCCTCGGCGAGAACGAGATCAACATCCTGGCCATTTCCACCTCGCCGATTCGCCTGTCGGTCATGGTCGATGCCGCCCAGGCTGCGCAGGCAGTGCGCGTGCTCCACACGGCGTTCGGCCTCGATTCCGACGAGGTATTCGAGGAGACGCAGCTCTCGGCTGAGGAAATTGCTGCCAAGATGGCGAAGGGGCGCTAAGCTCCGAGCAGCCTGCGCGCTGCTACCACGATGGCACAAAGCTCCCAGGGAAGGGTGTGCCATGTGGCACAGAGCTCCCAGGGAAGGGTGTGCCACTTTAGCCTTAAACAAGCGGAGGTGCAGGATGAACCTGCACCTCCGCTTCGCTATCGGCTGATTGTTCGGAAACGTATTAGAAAAGGCCAATTGAATGAAGGCCAAACAAAATCACAACGACAACGAATGCGATGAAAATCCAGCTGATCGCATAGCAGCCCTTATTGCCAGCTCGACCCTGTTCGATCATCTTCTCGGACATTGATTGATGGTCTTTGAGGACAGCGGACCCAACTTTCTTTTCAGGGAGCGGAATGGTGTCGTTGGGAACCCAGTCGGTCTCTTCGAAAATCTTGGAAACACCGCTGCTGCCCAAATCGATGACTGGACGAACCCCTTCGGCAATCTTTGCAGCAATTCGGTCGACGAACGCATCCATTTGTTCGGCGTAAGCAGGGTTGTAGCAGAAAAGAGCAACCTGACCCCAGTACAAGCCGGGATCGGGCTCGTCAGAATAGGCCACGAACGATAAGAGGGCACGAATCTTCTGGTCGCGGGCTGCAGCGAGTTGAAGTTTGCGGGAGTCGTTTGCGTCGAGGAAGCCGGTCTCAGCGCCGAACTTGTTCTTCAGCCATGCGACAACACGTCCGTCCTCTGTTCTGAACTCAACTTCTAAGTCGTCGCCCACGATGAAATCGGGGCCCATGAGCAATGATCCCTGGTTTTTGGAGGCGGTTTCGAATCGGGCATAAAACCCTACGTACGATTGGTCCATGATGTGCCTTTCCTGAGCCTGCTTCCAAATCGAGTGTACCATCACCAGACAGCATCGTTCCAGCAAGATGGGCAGTAAGGTTCTCTGTTAGTTTTCAATAGTGGCGAAAACGGCATGCATGCGCGGGTACAATGCACCAATGACGAATATCAGGGATTACATACTCGACGGCACGCCAGCGGACGTGGTCGCTCGTTACGAATCGCTTCCGGAGCTCGCGGCAAAATCAGACTTTGGTGTTCTCGACAGCAACGTCGTAGTGGTTGACACCGAAACGACTGGTTTTTCTTTCACCCATGACGAGCTTATCCAAATTGCAGCAGCCAAGCTCGAGGGTGGCGTTGTTGTAGATTGGTATGTCACGTTCGTCAACCCAGGAAAGCCGCTACCTGAAGAGATCATTCATCTCACGGGCATCCATGAAGAAGACGTGGCAGATGCTCCTTCGCCGCAGGAGGCCCTTACAGGCTTGGTGGACTTTGCGGGCGATGCCATCATGGTGGCCCACAACGTCGGCTTCGACAAAACGTTCACGACACGGCATCCGGAAGGCTATCCGCTTCTCGAGAACGCATGGGTCGATTCGCTCGACCTGTCTCGAATTGCCCTGCCACGGCTCAAGTCGCACAGGCTTATCGACCTCGTCCACACATTTGGCGCGCCAACGTCAACGCATCGTGCTGATGACGATGTTGCTGCCACCTGCGTGGTCTACCGCATTCTCCTTGCGGCGATCACATGCATGCCTTTTGAGCTTGTCAATGAAATTGCGCATATGGCCACGCCGATGGAATGGTCGACCCAATTGGTGTTCGAGATCATCGCGAAGATGATGGCTGAGCCGGACGGGGGAGTGGAAGCAAATACAAAGCAATTGTTCTCGCTGCACGCGATGAGACAACGCAGAATCACAACGCTTCCTTCCCGATTTGCACGAAAAGACGCAGATGACATAGTCGCCCAAATGACGTTTCCTTCCAGGGAGACGATAGACGACGCTTTCAGCAGCGATGGAGTGCTTGGCGGTATTTACGACGACTACGAGCCGCGTAGCGAACAGCACGAGATGGCTATGGCGATCAGGGACGCCTTCGAAGCAGGCGAGAACATTGTGGTCGAAGCAGGTACCGGGGTTGGCAAATCGATGGCGTACCTTATTCCCGCCGTGCTCACTGCGAAGTCAAACGGCATTGCCGTAGGAGTTGCCACAAAGACAAACTCCCTTCTCGACCAGCTCGTCTATTCCGAGCTGCCCGCATTGGCGGACGTTCTCGAGCAGCTCGACCCCCATGCGGAACCCCTGCTATGGGCCCCTTTGAAGGGAATGTCGCATTATCCGTGCTTGAGGAAAATATCACGTATTGTTGATAACGGCCCGTCGATGAAAGAGGTTGCCGGCCAGCCCGTGCCTCAGGCCCCCTCGCTTGCGGCGCTTCTTTCGTATATTGAGCAATCCGAGTTCGACGACATGGATTCGCTCAAGATAGATTACCGTGCCCTGCCGCGTTATTTGATCACGACAAAGAGCCACGAATGCTTGCGTCGGAAGTGCCCTTTCTTCGGCAAGCTCTGCTTTGTTCACGGTGCGCGCCGTCGGGCGGAGACGGCCGATGTCATCGTGACGAACCACACGTTGCTGTTCTGCGATTTGGCCGCCGACGGTGGGTTGTTGCCAACGGTGCGTCATTGGGTCATCGACGAGGCCCATTCTGCCGAAAACGAAGCCCGCGCAGCATTTTCCGAGGCGGTTGACTCGGAGGCGATTGCCCGCATTGCGGGGCGTGTTTCTGCCGCTGGAGGTTCGCGAAACGTTTTCACGCGCGCCGAAAGGAGCGTGGAAAATGCGGATGGCGAGCAGCTGACGGTCTTCTTCGCCTTGTCTTCCAAGGCGCGTGAGGCGGGCGAAGGGTTTGCCCAGGCGGTTGATGATTACAACACGCATGTGAAAGACCTGCTCTATTTCGATCCGACGAGGAAATCGAACGGATACGAGAAAGTTGACATCTGGATCAACGAAGACGTGCGCAAAACGCAGGTGTTTTCCGATGTCAGGCTTGTAGCTCGAGCCCTTGTCGAAGCCGCCGACAAGCTCATCAAGGCCTCCCAGGATCTCGTCGCCTATCTCGAGGGGATTGACGAAGCGGCCGTTGCCCAGCGCGAAATCGCTTCTGTTGCGATGGAGCTGCGTGACGTGCGCAATGCTGCTGAGTTGATTTTCGAGATGGCACCCGAGAACTACGCTTATCAGGCAACGTTGAACCGCAAGAAAGACAAGCAAAACGACGTCGTCGCTGCGCTTCTTCTCGATGTTGGCGAGAAGATGAACGAGACGCTGTACGCCCGCACTCACTCGGTTGCGTTTGCATCGGCGACGTTGTCCATTGCCGGAAGGTTTGATTCTTTCGAGTCTGCAGTGGGGCTGAACAGGGGAGAATTCTCGCAAGCGCGCGAGTTGATGCTCGATTCCCACTTCGATTTCGATAACAACATGGTCATCTATGTTGTGAAAGACATGCCAGAGCCCAACGACCGCAACTACTTGAGTGTGCTCGAGGATATGCTCGTGAAGCTGCATCGCGCTCAAAAGGGCTCGATGTTGACGCTCTTCACGAATCGTCGCGAGATGGAACAGTGCTACGATTTCGTAAATCCCCAGCTCAAAAGCGATGATTTGCGTGTTGTATGCCAAAGATGGGGTGTTTCGGTCAAAGGTTTGCGCGATGAATTCCTCGCTGACGAGCATCTGTCGCTTTTTGCCCTCAAGTCGTTCTGGGAAGGGTTCGATGCGCCCGGCTCGACGCTGAAGGGCGTTGTGATTCCCAAGCTTCCGTTCGCCCGGCCCACCGATCCCCTCTACTGCGAGCGCGCGGCGCGCGACGACAGGGCGTGGTGGCGCTACGTGCTGCCGCAAGCCGTCATCGAAACGAAACAGGCGGCTGGCAGACTGATCAGGAAAGCGGACGATCATGGCGTGCTCGTATTGGCTGACAAGCGCTTGTTGACGAAGACCTATGGGAAAACCTTCCTTAGTTCGCTACAATCGAAGACAGTTCGCGTGTGCACGGTAGACGAGATAGCGACTGCGTTACAGCTGATGAACGGGTGATATCATGCCGGGCAGCTTCGATTTCCTGCATATCAAGCGTCACACGGCAGGCTCGTCGAACGAGTTGTCGTTCGACGTTCTCGATGCGGCACGTTCGCAGCTCGACGACACTACCAATAAAAGCTCCCGAACTGCAAAAACCCCGAGCGCTTCACGCGGCAGCTACCATGGCGTGGCCGGCACGTCGACACTTTCGGCGATTCCCGAGGTCGAACGCCGAAAGAAGCTTCGTCGGACGCGTGCTATTCGCGCTAGGGTGATAATTGCGCTCGTTGTCGTCGTTGCGTTGGGGGCCATCGGCTTCGCAGGTTACAGTTTCTATCAGAGCAAAGTCGACTTTTCCGATCGATACAACGCCCTTGTTTCTGATTTGTCGACAATCGATGAAGAGCTCGTCAAGGTGGACGCCGTAATGGTCGACCCTCTTGCTGCAAACATGTATGAGAAGAGGGTTGAGGCGAAAAAGAAGCTCGACTGGATTGCGCAAAAGCTCGATGCCGTTTCCGACACTACCGAAAAGACCATCCCGTATGCAATGGGAGACAGAGACACAGTCGCTTTGACCCAGATGGGCAATGCCATCGAAGGTCGAAAGGACATGCTTGCGGCTGCAAAGAGTGCTTTTGAGGGCGCCGATCAGTTCGATCAAGAGCTCGATATCTCCAAGAAGGCGTGGAACAAGGTTCTCAACGCGGACCGGGCTGCGCGTGAGGCAACAGCTTCTGCCAACAACGCTTCAACTGACGAATCGACCGAATCTGCCAAGCAAATGACGCAAGAAGCACGCAACCAATTTGCCGAAGCGCGAGCCGACCTCGAAGGAGTGATGTACCGACATGAGTCGGTTGATTTCTCGGCTCAGCTCGAATATCTGGACAAAAGGATTGAGGCGCTGGATTACGCAATTGCGACAGCTGACGCGCTCGTTGCCGGCGATCGCCAGTTGGCCACTGCAAACAACGATGCCTACAACGAGGCTGATGAAGAGGCGGCGCAACTTGCGCAAGAGCTCCCGTTGCTTATCGACGATCAGGTGAGAAGCGCATTCGAAAAAGAAATCGCCCCACATGCGAAGAGCTACAACGAGGCACGCGATTACGTGTCGGAAGCCGACGCCGACATCAGAGCGTACCTGTCATCCTAATTGCGAAAGGGCGACGGCCCCCTCTGTGCAGTTTGATGATGTAGGCGTGTCAGATACATGACGACCGCTTTATAGTTCCTGTACAAAGCTAAAAATGGCGTATACTGCAAAATAATTATGTGCAAAACGGAAATTGTAATTGGAAGGCCCATCGATGACAAAACCACTTGAGCATGTTGAGTACCTGTCGAAAGAGATAGGCGCGCGTCCCGCGGGGACCGAAGAAGAACAGAACGCCGCCCTCTACATCGCGGACCAGCTTCAGAAAGAAGCCAATTTCCATGCAGAGATAGAAGAGTTTACAAGTTCTTCGAACTTCCCCTTTGTTCAGGCAATATGCTGCGCCGTGATCGTAGTGATTAGCATTTTGGCCATGATCGTTCCTGCACTGGCCGTGCCGGCTTTCGTGCTTGCAGCGGTTTCGGCAGCAATTTACGTGCTCGAGGCGTTCGACCGTCCGTTCATCACACGTGCGCTTGCCCGCAGTGCCAGCCAAAATGTTGTTGCCAAGTATCAGCCCAATTCTGAAGGCGGCTCTTCCAAGAAGGGTGCACGTTCGCGCAAGATCGTGCTCGTCGCCCATTACGATTCCGGCAAGGTCACACCTCCTCTCGTGGAGAGGGTCGAGTCGTTTGGGCTGCCGACTGGTCTTGTTTGCACGGCTGGTACAGTAGTTGCAGCGATTCTGCTGCTCATCAGGATTTTCATTGGCGGAATCGGCGGTGCTGGGGCTGTCGTTTTCAACATCATCACCGTATTGGCTCTTCTCGTTGTGCTTCTTCCCATCGTGAAGGCTGTGCTCGTGCAGATTGCTCCCTACAACGAGGGCGCCAACAACAATGCCTCCGGCGTAGCCGCCATGATGGAGGTTGCGCGTCGCATTAGCAGGGGAAGCGTAAGCGAAGCGGACTTGGCCGAAGAAGCCGAGGGGATTGCCATCCATGGCGAGGCAGCTGCCATTGCGAGCGGTTTGGTTCCTGAAGGAGCCGAGATTCATTACGAAGCTGAGCGCCTCACGCCTCCCGAGATGGAGCCACTTGACGACGAGGAACGCCTGCTTTCCGCAAAGGCCGCCATCGCCGCGCTCACCGGCAAGCCGGTAGAACGTCGCGTATACGGCTCGGTTGCTTCCAATTTGGTCAACTCGCGAGCCGCTGCAGAAAGCGTCAAATCTGAACAGGCTTCTGTCTCCGACGAAGCCGACGAAGCGCCGCTCGAGCAGCCTGCTGTCAATGATGCTGTTGAGGAAGTTGCTGAGGAACCAGTAGAGGCCGTCCAGGAAGAAACGCCTGTTGAGCAGCCTGTTGACAGCGGGTTTGAGAATGCGCCGAGCTGGTTTGTCGCAGCTCAGCAGAAAGCAAAACGTCCCACCGAGCAAACAGGACAGATCCAGCGCTCCCGTTACGTCGACGCTATCGAAGCCGCTGAGCGTGAAGCTGCTGAGCGCGAGCGCATTCGCCAAGAAGAAGAGCGCGCTCGTCTGGAAGAGGAACGTCGTGCTCGCGAAGCCGCGGCTCTCGAAGCAATTATGGCTGCTGCTCCTCCCGCTGCTGAAGAGGAGCAAGCAGAAGAGCCCGAACCCGAGCCCGAACCTGAGCCGATTCCGGCTCCGGACGCCGAACCTGGGTTCCTGCCCGTCGTATACAACGAGGAGTCGGAGCTGTCGCCGAGCGAAACGGTCGCCGTCGCTCCGATAAGCATGGCCGACCTCGCCGCGGAGCTTGCTGCAGCAGGGGAGCCGATTGCAAACGAGATGGTCGAGGAGGAGTCCTTTACCGCAGAGACGCGCAAGCGCATTTCGTCGCTGCCGTCGATTGAAGAGGAACAGAAGACCGAGCGTCTCGCCCCCTCCCGTTCCGGTATGTTCAGGAAGCTTCGTGCCGACGTTCCGTCCATGTCGGGCGTCATCCGCATGCAGGCTGCAGGACAGGATGTCAGCCAGAAACCGGCTGAGCGTGCAGTTCCCGCAATCGAGCAGCTTCCGCCTATCGAGCCAGCTGCAGAGCCTGAGGTCGATTACGACATGGAGATCAGCTACGCCGACGCTCCGGCAGATGATTACGATGACCAGTATGGTCTTGCTGAAGAAGAGTTGTACGACGAGCGCTTCGACAGCAGGGATAGCGGGAGGCCTTCAGGCGGATACGACGACCAGTACGACGATCAATACGACGACCAGTACACGGACCACTATGTCGAAGAAGAGGACGACGATTTCTACGAGAACCGCCGTGAACGCAAACGTGGCGGCAAGCGCAAGCGTCGTTGGTTCGGTGGCGCGTTCTCGCGCGTGCGCCTTGGCCATGTCGATACGAAATCGGGTGAAGACTCCTCTGCTGACGAGCCGAACGAGCTGATAGAGGTCGAGGAAGACGTTGCCGTAGCTGAAGAGATCGAGAAGATCTACCACTTCCGCAACCCGCTTTACAACACCGAGATTTGGTTCGTGGCAATCGGCTCTGATACAGACGCCCACGATGGAGCCTTGGCGTTCGTCAACGAGCACCAGTCCGAGCTGCGTGGAGCGATGGTCATCGAAATCGAGTCGCTCGGCTTGGGCAACCTTAGCGTTGCAAGCGAAGAGGGGCGCTTCAAGAAGGTAAACGCTTCGTCTCGCATCAAGCGTTATATGAGGGGCGCGCAAGCTGCTACGGGCATAACGCCGAGCAGCGTCAGCCTTGCAGGTTCCGACAGCATCGCGTCGACTGTCCAGAAGGCAGGCTTCCAGACCATGCACCTGTTTGGCGAGGAGGCCGGAAAGCCCGCGCTCAAGGGCAGCGCCGACGACGTGCTCGAGAACATCGACGAAGATATCCTCGACGACAATGTCAATTTCTTGATGGAGCTGCTCAAGCACAACTAGAAGTCATGTTAAAAATGCGTTTCAGCGGCCTGGTTTTCCGGGCCGCTTTTCTTTTCCCGCACGCATTGGCGGCTTTGAACGGCTACTATCTTACCAACGTTCCTGTTAGATACAGCTTAAGGAGAACGCGATGACTTGGAACAAGAAAATGCCTGCCAATCCCGTAGTGGCCGTTGCAGGAGCGACGGGCGCCGTGGGTCAGGAGTTCATGAACGTGTTGCACGACCTCGATTTCCCCGCAAGTGAAGTGCGCGCTCTGGCAAGTGCGCGTTCTGCAGGTAAGAAGATCGAGTTCAAGGGTTGCGGCCAGGTTCCCGCTGGCGAGCTGACCGTGCAGGAGATGACTCCCGAAGCATTCGAGGGTGTCGACATTGCACTGTTCTCTGCTGGCGCAAGCGTGTCCAAGCAGATGCGCGAGGCGGTCACTGCTGCTGGTGCCGTTATGATCGACAACTCGAGCGCCTTCCGCATGGAAGACGATGTGCCGCTGATCGTTCCCGAGGTCAACCCCGACGATGCATCCTGGCACAACGGTGTCATTGCGAACCCGAATTGCACGACCATCATCATGGCGCTTCCTCTCAAGGCCCTGCATGACGTATCGCCCATCAAGCGCGTCGTCGTGTCTTCGTACCAGGCTGCCAGCGGTGCTGGTGCTCCCGCGATGGCAGAGCTCTACGACCAGACTCAGGAGTTCCTCGATGGCAAGCGCGGCGACGAGCTGACCATCTCGGCTTTCGCCCATCAGATCGCTTTCAACTGCATCCCGCACATCGACGTGTTCCTCGAGGACGGTTCGACCAAGGAAGAGTGGAAGATGGTCGTCGAGACCAAGAAGATCTTCCATGCCGACATCGCCGTTGCGCCGACCTGCGTGCGCGTGCCGTCGCTTCGCTGCCATGCTGAATCGGTGGACGTCGACTTTGCTGAGCCGATCACGGTCGAGCAGGCCCGCGAGGCGCTCGAGGCGTTCGACGGCGTCACCGTCATGGACGACCCCGACAACAAGGTTTACCCGATGCCCGGCATGCTCGAGGGCACCAACGACGTCTACGTCGGCCGCCTTCGCAAGGATCCTACCATTGAGAACGGCCTGCAGTTCTGGTGTGTAGGTGACCAGATTCGCAAAGGCGCCGCTCTCAACGCCGTTCAGATTGCGAAGCTGTTGTTGCCGTAAGCGCTCGATTGCTCGCTCCGTTTGAAGGCAACGGGTCCTTCGCCTACAGCAGTTCGACTCATCTAAATGTATTTATAGATTGTGTCTCACAAGCGGCGAAGGAACCGTGGCCTTCAAACGGAGCTTTTTTCTTGGATATACTTTCTCTCATGAAGAAAATGAGACTCGACACATTGCTCGTTGAGCGGGGCCTTTGCGAATCTGAGGAAGAGGCGCTGAGGGTTGTTCTGGCGCATGAAGTCAAGGTTGACGACGTTTATGCGACCAGCGCGGCTCTCAGGGTTTCGCCGGATGCGGACGTATGGGTCAAGGAGCGCGGGCGGTTCGTCACGCGCGGGGGAGTGAAGCTCCAAGCGGCACTCGACGCATTTGACCAGACGGTTGAAGGGCTTGATTGCGCAGACATCGGTTGCTCGCATGGCGGTTTCACCGATTGCCTGCTTCAGGCCGGCGCTGCGTCGGTTGCGGCGATTGACGTGGGGTATGGCGATCTGAACTGGAAATTGCGGCAAAATCCACGCGTCCGCGTATTCGAGCGCACGAACATTCGCACAGCCGACCCATCAATCCTTGGGGCGCCGTTCGATCTGCTCGTAGCCGATCTGAGCTTCATCGGACTCGCGCAGCTCGCTCCCACGTTTGCAGCCCTTTCCCGAGAAGGATCGGTTTTCATCGGGCTTGTGAAACCCCAATTCGAGTCGGCACACGAGGAGACGGACGAGAAAGGCGTTGTCCAAGATGAGTCGGTCCGTGTGCGCACCGTCGAGGAAGTGAGCGATGCGCTCGAGGCCGCTGGCTTCCATTGCACAGGTGTCATGGAATCACCCATCAAGGGCAAGCAATCGGGTAATATTGAGTACCTGATACGCGCAGTTAAGCAGTAAGAGCAAGGAAGAACCGATATGCAAATCACCCCTGCAGAAGTTGCCGAAACACTGGCGATGGTCGCCGAACAGCATCTCGACATCCGCACCGTCACCCTGGGTATGAACTTGCGTGGTTGCACGGATGCCGACGTTCACACCGTAGCGCTCAAGGTTTACGACCGCATGACCACTGCAGCAGAAAAGCTCGTTCCCACAGTCGAGCAGCTCGAACGCGAATTCGGCATTCCCATCGTCAACAAGCGCATATCGGTCACCCCTGTTGCTGAGATCTGTGCTGCAGTCACTCAAAACGACTTGTCTCCCATTGCGCAGGCGATGGACCGCGCTGCCAAGCAGGTGGGCGTCGACTTCGTCGGAGGGTTTTCTGCCCTCGTGCACAAAGGCGCCTCGAAGGCCGACAACAAGCTCATGGAATCGATTCCCGAGGCGCTGGCCACTACCGATTTCGTGTGCTCTTCGGTCAACGTCGGCTCGACTCGTGCGGGAATCAACATGGATGCTGCCTACAAAATGGCGGGAATCATCAAGAAAGCCGCCGAGCTCACCGCCGATCGCGATTGCATTGGCGCTGGTAAGCTCGTCGTGTTCTGCAATGCCGTCGAGGACAACCCCTTCATGGCAGGCGCATTCCACGGTTCGGGCGAAGCTGACGAAGTCATCAACGTTGGCGTTTCCGGCCCTGGCGTTGTGCGCGCCGTGCTTGCAGGTATGCCCGACGATGCTGACCTGACTACCGTGGCAGAGGAAATCAAGGCAACTGCTTTTAAGATCACCCGCGCCGGCGAGTTGATGGCACGCGAGGCGTCGAAGCGCCTCGGTGTTCAGAAGGGCATTCTCGACTTGTCGCTTGCCCCCACGCCTGTCGAAGGCGACTCGGTGGCCGAGATCCTCGAGGCCATCGGGGTGGGGACGTGCGGTGGCCCTGGCACGACGGCTGCGCTCGCCATGCTCAACGATGCGGTCAAGAAGGGCGGCGTCATGGCATCCAGCTCCGTTGGTGGTCTCTCCGGTGCCTTCATTCCCGTTTCCGAAGACGCCGGCATGATTCGCGCTGCCGAGGCTGGTGCGCTCTCGCTTGAGAAGCTCGAGGCTATGACCTGCGTGTGCTCGGTTGGTCTCGATATGATCGCGATTCCCGGCGATACGTCACAAGAGACGATATTCGGCATCATCGCGGACGAATGCGCAATCGGCATGATCAACAACAAGACGACCGCCGTGCGTCTCATCCCCGCAATCGGCAAGAAAGTTGGCGACCGCCTCAACTTCGGCGGCTTGCTCGGCTATGCGCCGATCATGCCCGTGAACAACCATGCCGGCACCGTATTCGCCCATCGTGGCGGCCGCATGCCCGCACCGTTGAACTCGCTCAAGAACTAAAGCTTGTCTACTGCGTACTAGAGGGGTGATTGCGTCAAGAGAACCGTCCCCCTCGACGCACGACTCGTCGTGATTCTTCATCCCTTGTGGCGTTTGCCTAACGGCTCGGTGACCGTACGTCTTCCTTGGTACAATAACAAGGTTAAAGACTAAAAACACCCGAGCATGAAGGCGGATGTTCATGAAATACAAGGGCAAGGAATATATCGAGATCCCATCGGCAGTGGCGCTCTCGCAAGTGGGGGATGCGCTGCGCATCGGCATCGACGTTGGTTCGACCACAGTCAAGCTTGCGATCCTCGATGCAGAAGACCAGGTTGTCTGGTCCATTTACGAACGCCACCATTCCGACGTGCGCGCGACCATCGCGCAGGTTCTCGAGGCTGCTGCTGTCAAGTACGGCAACGAGCGTGCAGCGCTCGCCATCACCGGTTCGGGCGGCCTGCTTTTGGCCAAGTGGCTCGACGTGGAGTTCGTGCAAGAAGTCATCGCCAGCAAGACCGCCGTCGAGACGTTCATTCCCAAGACCGACGTCGCAATCGAGCTTGGCGGTGAAGATGCGAAGATCATCTACTTCGGTCAATCGATCGAACAGCGCATGAACGGCACCTGCGCTGGTGGCACCGGTGCGTTCATCGACCAGATGGCTGCGCTGCTCGACACTGATGCGGGCGGTCTGAACAAGTTGGCCGAGAGCCACACGACCATCTACCCAATCGCGAGCCGCTGCGGCGTGTTCGCCAAGACCGACGTGCAGCCCCTGCTCAACGAGGGTGCACGCAAGGAAGACATCGCGGCCTCCATTTTCCAATCAGTCGTCACGCAGACCATCAGCGGCCTCGCATGCGGCAGGCCGATCCGCGGTCACATCGCGTTCTTGGGCGGCCCGTTGCAGTATCTCCCCGAACTGCGCAAACGCTTCTATGAGACGCTTAACCTCGACGACGAGCACATCATCGTTCCCGAGAATGCGCACCTGTTCGTGGCGAGTGGCTGCGCGGTTGCGGGCGGCAAGTCCGACACGATGAAAATCGAGCGCCTCAACGACGTCATCGAGCGCCTGCACAACTTGGGCGACGTCCAAGGTTCGGAGGTCACGCGCCTCGACCCGCTGTTCGCCTCACCTCAGGATTACGAGGAGTTCAAGCGTCGTCACGATTCCGAAAAAGTTGAAACGGCCGATCTCGCCACGTACGAAGGATCGGCTTACCTTGGCATCGACGCTGGCTCAACCACGTTCAAGGCCGTTCTCATCAGCGAAGACGGCAAGATTCTTTGGAGCCATTACGTGTCCAACAAGGGTGACGTGCTCGGTTGTGCCCGCACGGCTCTCGAAAAGCTCTACGCCGAAATCGGTGAGAAACCCATCACGATCGAGCATTCGACGGTGACGGGCTACGGCGAAGGTTTGTTGCTCGAAGCCCTGCGCGTCGATTCCGGCGAGATTGAGACCGTTGCTCACCTGCGCGGTGCGCGCGAAATGCTGCCCAACGTCGAGTTCATCCTCGACATCGGTGGTCAGGACATGAAGTGCCTGCGCGTGAAAGACGGCGTCATCGACCACATCATGCTGAACGAGGCATGCTCGTCCGGCTGCGGAAGCTTCATCGAGAGCTTCGCGAGCGGCCTGGGGCTCGACGTATCCGAGTTCGCTCAGACCGCCATCGAGGCCGAGCATCCTGTTGATTTGGGCAGCCGCTGCACCGTGTTCATGAACAGCCGTGTCAAGCAAGCGCAGAAGGAAGGTGCAACGGTCGGCGACATCGCTGCTGGTCTGGCCCTTTCCGTCATCAAGAACGCGCTGTTCAAGGTCATCAAGATCCGCGACCCGCACGACGTGGGCGAGCATGTTATCGTGCAAGGCGGCACGTTCCTCAACGATGCCGTGCTGCGTTCGTTCGAGCAGCTCGCCGGGGTGGATGCCGTGCGTCCGAACATCGCTGGCAATATGGGTGCCTACGGTGCGGCTCTACTCGCACGCGACCGCGCTGCCGAAGGCGTGCCGACCACGCTGCTCACGCTCGAGCAGCTGGGAGCGCTCAATCCCACGCATCGCACGGCGCGCTGCAAGCGTTGCTCGAACCATTGCCTGCTGACCATTAACGATTTCGGCAAGGACGAGAACGGCAAGCATCGTCGCTTCATCACGGGCAACCGCTGTGAGAAGGGTGCCGGTTCCGTTGACGAAAAGTCCGACGTGCCGAATCTTTTCGACTACAAGGCTCATCGACTGTTCGACTACGAGCCGCTCGCTGCCGAAGACGCCATCCGTGGCACGGTGGGCATTCCGCGTGCGCTCAACATGTACGAGAACTACCCGTTCTGGTTCACGTTCTTCACCAAACTCGGTTTCCGCGTCATTCTCTCCGACGCTTCAACTAAGAAAACCTACGAAGCGGGCATCGAGTCCATGCCGTCCGAGTCGGTGTGCTATCCCGCGAAGCTTTCGCACGGCCACGTGATGAACCTGCTCGAGAAGAACCCTGACTTCATCTGGATGCCCTGCGCCAAATGGGAGCGCCAGGAAGACGAAGGTGCTGGCAACCACTACAACTGCCCGATCGTCGCAAGCTACTCCGAGGCGCTGCGCCTCAACATCGACGAGCTGCGTGAACCCGACGCTCCTGCGTTCCTGAACCCGTGGTTGCCCTACGACAAGAAGGACCACCTAAAGAAACGCCTGCTCTTCGGGCTGACTGAAACGTATAGAAGCGTTATCGAGCGGCACGCGAAGCTGCCGACTCGTGCCGAGATTGATGCTGCCGTCGACGAAGCTTGGGCCGAGGACGAAAAGTTCAAGCGCGACATGAGGGCCAAGGGCGAAGAGACGCTGAGGTGGATGGAAGAAACCGGCACGCACGGAATCGTGCTGGCCGGACGTCCGTACCATAACGATCCCGAGATCAACCACGCCATCCCCGAGCTGCTGACCAGCTTCGGCTTGGCGGTGCTCACCGAAGACTCCATTGCGCATCTGGGCACGCTCGAGCGTCCCATCCGCGTGGTCGACCAGTGGATGTATCACACGCGCCTGTACGCTGCGGCCAAGGTGGCAACGCAGCGCAAGGACCTCGATCTCATTCAGCTGAACTCGTTCGGTTGTGGCCTTGACGCGCTCACGACCGACCAGGTGCAGGAAATCCTCGAGGCGGCGGGCAAGGTCTACACCGTTCTCAAGATCGACGAGGTTTCGAACCTCGGCGCTGCGCGCATCCGCGTGCGTTCGCTGCTGGCTGCCTTGCGCGACCAGGTGAACGAGGAATTGCCCCAGGTCAAGTTCAACCCGACCGAAGAGGTCAAGGAAGAGTCCTACACGTCCGTCGAGGAAATCATCTCGACCGAGTTCCCGCGCGTCGAGTTCACGAAGGAAATGAAGGATTCGGGCTACACCATCTTGGCACCCCAGATGGCCCCGTACCACTTCGAACTGCTCGTGCCTATCTTCCACGCCTATGGCTACAACCTCGAGCTGTTGCCGTCGGTCGACCACGGCGCGGTCGATGCAGGCCTCAAGTACGTCAACAACGACATCTGCTATCCGTCCATCCTGGTTACCGGCCAGATCATGGAGGCAGTCACGAGCGGTCGCTACGACACCAACCGTTTGGCCGTGCTCATCACCCAGACGGGTGGCGGTTGCCGTGCGACGAACTACATCGCACTCATCCGCAAAGCACTCAAGGCAGCTGGTTTGGGCCATGTGCCGGTCATCTCGCTTGCGTTGCAGGGCCACATCGACGAGCACAATTCGGGTTGGGACCTCACGGTGCCCATGCTCAAGCAGGCCGTATATGCGCTTTCCTATGGTGACCTGCTCATGATGGCGCTCTATCGCACGCGTCCGTACGAGACGGTCGAGGGCGACGCCCAGCAGCGTTTCGATAAGTGGATGGACATTTGCCGTGCGCAGGTGAAGAAGGGGACGAACCGTCGCGAGTTCGGCAAGACGTGCCGTGCCATCATCGAGGAATTCGACACTATGCCCTTGAAGGGTGAAGGCACCAAACCTCGCGTCGGCGTTGTGGGCGAGATTCTGGTTAAGTTCCACCCGACGGCGAACAACCAGGTGGTCGACGTGATCGAGCGCGAAGGCTGCGAAGCGGTTGTGCCGGGTCTGGTCGAGTTCTTCCTGTTCGGCATCGTTGGGCGCATCTTCCAGAAAGATCCGCTCGGCCGTTCGGCCAAGGGCGCCATGGGTGCGCGCGCCGCATTGCAGCTGCTTGCCACCATGCGCAAGCCCATGACCGATGCGCTGAAGAAGTCGAAGCGTTTCGAGGAGCCGACCGACATCTTCACGCTGGGCGAATACGCCGAGCAGGTGCTCTCGACGTGCAACTCGATGGGCGAGGGCTGGCTGCTCACGGCTGAGATGATCGAGCTCATCCGCACGGGTACGCCCAACGTGGTCTGCGCGCAGCCGTTTGCGTGCCTGCCGAACCACGTCGTGGGCAAGGCCGTCATCAAGGAGCTGCGTCGCCAGTACCCGGCAAGCAACATCGTTGCAGTCGACTACGACCCCGGCGCCAGCGAGGTCAACCAGCTCAACCGCATCAAGCTGATGATTTCGGTGGCAAAGGCCAACCTCGAAGCGGGTTTGGCTTAACGTTTAGTGTGAGTCGGTGCCCCTGTTTCCCGCTGCAACAGAGACCGGGTCTGTGTTGCAAGAGAAACCAGGGCACCGACTTGTTTTTATGCAGGAGGAATGAATGCCAGGCAAGCTGGTCATATGCCCGACGCCTTTGGGCAACCTCGGTGATATGACGGTTCGCGCGCTCGAGGCGCTGCGTGCGGCTGACGTCGTGTGCGCTGAAGACACGCGCGTGACGGGCAAGCTGCTGGCTGCGCTCGGAATCGAGGGAAAACGGCTCGAGCGGCTCGATGAGAATCTGGTGGGGGAGCGCGCTGACGTAATCGCGGCGCGCGTTCTCGCCGGTGAGACCATCGTCTACTGCTCAGATGCCGGCATGCCGGGCATTTCCGATCCAGGGCTTCGGCTCGTGAGTGTAGCTCGTGAGGCTGGAGCTCCGGTTGAAGTGCTACCTGGGCCGACGGCCGTGGCAACTGCTTATGTGGCAAGCGGCACGACGAGCACCAACTTCTATTTCGGAGGTTTCTTCCCGCGTAAAGATGCCGCTCGAAAGCAACTGCTCGACTCGCTTAAAGATCTCGATGCGGCACTCGTGTTCTACGAAAGTCCAAACAGGCTCGTTTCAGCGCTTGCTTCCATTGCAGAATCGCTGCCCTATCGCGAAATCGCTGTGTGCCGCGAGCTCACCAAGCTGCATGAGGAAATCGTGCGCGGTTCGATTGGCGAGGTGAAAGAGCAGTTCGAGTCCCGCGAATCAATAAAAGGCGAGATTGTTCTCGTCATCGATGCGCCGAATGACTTGGAGATGCGTGCTGCGAATGCGTCTGCAGCTGCAGGTGCTGAAGAGCGCGCTGTCGAACTCCTTGCGCAAGGTGAGCGTCCGAAGCTCGTCGCCAAGGCCATCGCTGAAGAGTTCGGCATTTCCCGCAATGAAGCATACGAGATGGTGCTTACCAAAAAGCGGCAGTCCCAAGTTGGTTATCAGGCGGAGTGACGTATGCCCTGGTTCGAGGGAATGCCGAGCAAGCGGTTGATATTCGTTGATGACCTTGAAGTGTGGATCATCGAGAAGAAGCGTATCAAGAATGTTAATCTCCGCGTGCAACCCGATGGGCGCATCGAGGTATCGGTGCCCTACGCAACGCCTGACGAGCATGTTGAGGATATCGTTCGGGAAAAGCACGACTGGCTGCTCAAGGCCCAGAAGAGAACCGAGAACACCCCCATGGCCCGCGCCATGAGCGCGACGCCGTCCGAGGTGCGTGAGTGGCGCAATGTTGTCGAGGCGTTTGTGCCCGCGCTCGTCGAGCAGTGGGAGCCGATTCTCGGCGTGAAAGCGGGTCAGCTTGCCTACCGCAAGATGAAATCACGATGGGGGAGCTGCCAACCGTCAACAGGCCGCATCTGCATCAACGTGGTGCTCGCCCTCTATCCACCCGAATGTCTCGAGTACGTGGTGGTTCACGAGCTCGTGCATCTTCTCGTCCCAGGTCATGGACCCGAGTTCCATGCAATCATGGACCGCGTCATGCCCGATTGGAAAAAACGCCGCGCGAAGCTGCGGTCATAGTCCTGTTGCTGTGCGAACCGAAGAGACTCGCCTACAGCAACTCGGCTCACCTATGTATTAGGTAGATTGTGCCTCGCAAGCGGCTTCGTCTCTTCGGTTCGCACAGCAACAATGCCGCACAAGCGGGGCGAGCACGCAAGCTGCTCATTTGCGTAATTCGCCTTAAAGACGGGTAAAGCGAAGCCGCTTGTGAAGCACCATCTAGCTGTTATATAGATTAGCTGAACTGCTGTAGGCGAGCTTTACCTGGCTTTAAGGCGATGCCGGACGCTAGATTAAATTCATTTGAGCAGACGTGACGTCGTACCAATGCTGTGCGTTGGGTGGACAGTACTTTTGCGCAGCTTCTATCGAGATCGTGTAGCCGTATCCTCGAGCGAGACCGCGAACGTGGTCGTTGATGGCTTCCTCCCACGAATCCCATTCGCAACCTCCCCAGCCCCATGCGTTGTGGGGCATGTAGCATGCTGCACCCTTCGAGCTCTCGGTGTAGGAAATCGCAGGTGACCAGCGGGGGTCGACGCCGTAGTTCCAAGCGGCCTCAGCGAACGTGCGCCCTTGTCCTGCCAATGGCGATCCTGCCAGATAAGCGTCGATGCGCCATGTCCACTCAGCGATGAATGATTCCTGGTCAGAGGTCCAGTCTGCTCCGTCGCTGACGACCGTCTCTGCCGCAACCGTCTCTGCAGGCGCTTCGCTTTCAGGTTCTTCTGATTGCGCAGGGGCCTGAGCTGCGGCGGCAGCAGCGGCTGCTTCCGCTTGGCGCTGCGCTTCTTCCTCAGCACGTCTTTGTGCCTCGAGGCGAGCGGTCTGCGCGGCGGTCAACGCTCTGTCTGCGGCATTGACGCTTTCCTCTGCTGCGGCTCGGTCCGCTTCCAACTGTTCTGTTGTGGCAGCTAGCTCGCTTTGCATTTCGACAAGACGCGATAACTCGGTTTCGTGGGCAAGGGTCACGCGGTTGATCGCATCGACGCGGAAGAACAAGTCCTCAACACTCGCCGAGCCGAGCAGCAGGTCAAGCAATCCTGCTGAATCAATTTGCGATTTGTAAAGCGCGACGGCTGCCTCGTTGCTTTTGCGCTGCTGCTCGGGAATCAGCTTCTGAAGCTCGGCAATGCGTGCCTCGTTCTCTGCGAGCGCGTCTTCAATTTGCGTCATGTTTTCGATGGCCGATTGATATGCCTCCGCCGAGCGTTCAACCTCAAGCTGCAATGCGTCCGGCTGGGGATCGGTGTCGATGTCTTCGGCAAACGCAACGAGAGGCAACGCGCTGAGCGCGAGCGTTGCTGCAAGTATGCCAATTGCGTATTTAGAGCGTGACGGCTGTGCCATGTTTCTGTTGCTTTCGAGCCGTTTCTGTCTACTGGCTATATTTTAACGAAAAGGGTCGGGTTTCTTCGTTTATCTATATCTTCGCCATTTCGGCAACGGTCACTTCGTACCAGCGCTCGTGGTTTGGAGGGCAGTAGACCTTTGCTGCTTCCGGTGTGATCGTGTATCCGTATCCGCGGGCAAGCCCCTCCACGTGCGCGTTTATGGCTTCGTCCCACGATGACCATTCTGCTGCCAGGTTTTTCGGATCGGAGTCAGCTGCTCCCCAACCCCATGCGTTGAACGGCCTGATGCATTTAGAGCCTTTCCCGCTTTCGATGTTCGAGATTGCTGGCGACCATCGTGGGTCGATGCAGTTGAGCCATGCAGCACGTGCGAATGACTCGCCCGTGCCAGCCATCGGGGTCCCTTCCAAATACGCATCGATGCGCGGCGCCCATTCGACAATGAACTCATCTTTGCTCATATACCAATTGGCTCCGTCGGTCGCGTTTGCGTTCTTTTGTTTCGTGGCACGTTGGTCTTGGAGTGCGAGCAGCGCTTCGTGTGCGAGCGCCTCTTGTGCCACAGCTTCTTGTCGGGCTAGCTCGAGTTCGGCATGCGCAGCCTCGAGCTGCGAGAGCAGGTCCTTCATCTCGTTGAGTTGGGCTGCGTTCACTTTGCTTGCGCGCTCGATATAGTCTGCGTATTTGATCAAATCATCCAACGACTCGGCGTTCAGCATCGCGTCGAAAAGATTCAGCTTCTCTTGCTCCATCACGTACATGTCACGTACTGCCGCGTCTGTTCGTTCCTGCTGCGTTTCCACCTTCGCCTCAAGTGCGCTGATTTTCGCTTCGCTTTCAGCCGCACGTGCCGATGCTTCGGCTGCTCGGTCTGTCGCCGTTTCGTAAGCATCGGTAAGCGCTTCTATGCTGTATTGCCCTGCGCTGGAAAGGGGTGAAGCGGTATACGTTTCCGCATATGCTGGCGTAGTCACGACGAGGGTGCTGAACAGCGTGATGACAAGCCCCACTGCAACAGGCGAAGGGATGATGTTTGAAACAAACTTAAGGTGAATCGAAGTATTCATCATCGAGAATTATAAGGCCAATTTTGACTTAACTTGCAAAAAGGTGCTTTCGACTGCGAATTCGAGCTAGCTCATGCCAAGTTTCCAGCTTCAGGGTACGAGACGTTTTGCACGATATCGAGGCCGGAGGATTGTTCGGCGATTTGCACAGGTAACAGTTCAGCAACCAAGCTCGCCAACGCCGCCTAAAGACGGTTTTAAAAGCCCGCGAATGCGATAATCAGAGCAGCGCAACACTCGCCAAGTGCAATTGGTTCGAGTTTGGGTGTTGTGAGAGCATCATATGGAACGAGCCTGATGAAGCCGAAGGCGTTGGACAAAGCCTCTGGATTGTTTGCTGTTGTCGCATTGGTGGCAGCGTTAAGCGCTCCTGCGCATCTTTTTGCTTATGCAGACGAATCGGCTGATGCTGCTGCAACAACCCAAGCATCAAAGCAGGTTGATAGCAGCGAAGACGCTGCGCTATCTGGGCAAAACGATCAAGAAGAATCGGAGAAAGAAGGCAAGTCGAGCATTGCCGAAGCAGTGCGTACGGCTTCCGAAGCTTCTGGGTTGATGAACAAGGGTGTGGAAGGAATTCCGACAACGTCTGCGATTGCATTGGGCCTCGCCGCCATCGCCCTGCTCGCCGTTGCCTTCAAGCTGAAAGCGTAATCAGCTCAAGCTGCGTGGCTTCCCAACGCCCATTTCATGATGCTTCACTCATCGTATGTTTCACATGCTAGAATACGTGTTTGCATGTCAACGACCCCGCGCGCTCATCTGCGCAGTGGGAAAGAGGAGGGCTCATATGTCCAAAGGAACTTACAGCTTCACCACGCCGATCTATTACGTCAACGCCGCACCGCATCTGGGCACGGCTTACACGACCATTGCGGCTGACACCGTAGCGCGCTACCAGCGCATGAACGGCTACGACGTCGCCTTCGTCACCGGCATGGACGAGCATGGCCAGAAGGTCGCCGACACGGCGGCTTCGCATGGCATGACCCCGCAGGAATGGTGCGACTCGATGGAGCCGGCCTTCCGTGACACATGGGATCTGCTCAACATCACCTACACCGACTTCGTTCGTACATCGAGCGATCGCCAGACCCGCACCGTTCAGAAGTTCTGGACGGACCTTTACGACAAGGGTTATCTGTACAAGGGTAGCTATGAGGGCTGGTACTGCGTGCATGAGGAGACGTTCTACGCCGAGAGCGATCTCGAGAAGAACGAGGACGGCGAATTCGTATGCCCCGACTGCAAGCGCCCCGTTCAGCTCATGGCTTCGGGCGAGGAGAACTGGTTCTTCAAGCTGTCCGATTTCCAGCAGCCGCTGCTCGACTTCTATGAGGCCCACCCCGACTTCATCCGCCCCGAATCGCGTCGCAACGAGATTGTGACGTTTGTCGAGGGCGGCTTGAAAGACCTCTCGATTTCGCGTTCGACGTTCGATTGGGGTGTCCCGCTGCCGTTCGATGAAGGCCACGTCGCTTACGTGTGGGCAGATGCACTGCTCGCATACTTCACGGGCATCGGCTATGCCGACCCCGATCGTGGCGACGAGTTCGACAACCGCTGGCCCATGCAGTACCACTTCGTCGGCAAGGACATCACGCGTTTCCACTGCGTGATCTGGCCTGCGATGCTGCTGGCTGCTGGCTACGAGCCCGCGCACACGGTGTTCGGCCACGGCTTCCTGCTCACGAAGGGCGAGAAGATGTCGAAGTCGAAGGGCAACGCGCTCTCCCCGCAGGATATGGTGCGTGTGTTCGGCGTCGACGCTTACCGCTACTACTTCATGAGCGACGTCCAGTTCGGGCATGATGGCTCGATTTCGATGGAGCGCATGGTCCAGGTTTACAACAACGAGCTCGCCAACACGTGGGGCAACCTGGTCAACCGCGTGTTCAACATGACGAAGAAATACTTCGGCGGCAAGGTGCCCGAGGTGCCGGCCGATGCTCAGGCGCTCGTCGATGGCAATCCGCTCAAGGAGATCGTCGACGACCTGTATGGCCAGTTCGATGCCTGCATGTCCGAGGTCGACTTCACTGGCGCGGTTTCTGCCGTTCAAAAACTTGCCCAGGCTGCAAACCTCTACGTTGACGAGATGGCTCCTTGGGGCTTGGCGAAGGCCGCCAAGGGCGAGGATGCCGCTGCGGCCGCCGAGGCGCAGGGCAAGCTCGCTGCTGTCATGTACAACCTGCTCGAGGCAATCCGCGTGATTGCGCTGTACCTCTCGCCGCTCGCTCCGAATACGAGCGCAGAAGTGTGGCGCCGCCTGCAGCTGGGTGCGCCGGTTGACGTGAGCGACATCGAGTCGATGACCACGTGGGGCCAACTGCCCGCTGGCAACGACGTCGAGGTGGGCGACCCGCTCTTCCCGCGTCTCGACGTCGAGGAATTGAATTTCGACGAATAGAAGATTCCGCCGTTCTGCCAAACAGCAGAACGGCTTGACGCTGCACCAACCTGCGAGAGAAGGTTATGTCAGACCGATTGAACATGCCGCTGGAGCACGATTTCAAGTTCTACCAGCGGCGTAAACACGACAAATGGCTCGAGGTGTCGGCTCCTGCGCCGGCGCTCGAAGGGCCTGTGGCCGATTCGCATGTCCATATCCACATGCTGCCCGACCCCGCATGGGAGCTCGTGCGTTGTGCGGCAAACGGGGTCGATTTCGTGTGCGAAATCGTCGGACCCATCCGAAGATGGGTCGCTTCCTTTTGGCCAGCTCGCAGTTTGGCGTGAAAGCGCGGCATCGCAAGCCGCATCTGCTGGGCTGGATGCACGACCGACTGACGTGCGCATTGCCGTCGGCGTGCATCCCCACAATGCCAAGCTCTATACCGATGCAATCGAGAAAGAACTTGTCGGACGCTTGAGCGACTCTCGCGTTGGGGCACTTGGAGAGATCGGTCTCGACTTCCATTACGATTTGTCGCCGCGCAACGTCCAGCGTGATGTGTTCGTGCGCCAGGTCAAGCTTGCGAAACAGGCAGGCCTTCCCATCGCGCTGCATTTGCGCGGGGGCGAAGACCCTGAAAAGGACAACGCTCATGCAGAAGCGTTCGGAATCCTGCAGGAAATCGGCTTCCCCGAAGCGGGAACGCTGCTGCATTGCTGCGCTTTGGGGCCTGATGAGCTTGCGCCTTGGGTAGAAGCTGGTTGCTCTATCGCATACGGGGGCGCGCTCACGTTCAAAAGCGCTATCGATGCCCGCGAGGGCGCGAAGATCGTGCCGCTCGACCATTTGATGGTCGAAACCGATTCACCGTACATGACGCCTGAGCCCATGCGCGGAACAGCTTGTACGCCAGCGCATGTGGTGTTCACGGCCGCGCGCCTGGCAGAGGTTCGTGGAATCGAGCCGGGCGACGAGCGACGCATGTTCTTGGAGCAGTTGCATGACAACACCTTGTCATTTTATGCAGGGGGCGATGAAGCATGAAACGCGTGATCGTTGTGGGATCGCCGCGCTCGAAAGGACGCAGCGCGCATTTGGCCGAGATGCTGTTCGAGGCAAACATCGACGAATGCCCGGAGGACGAGATCTTCCTCGTACCTGTGTCCGAGGTCGAAATAGGGCCTTGCATCGGCTGCGGAGCATGCCGCAAGAAGATGGAGGTCATTTCGCGTGACGAGGACGGCAACGAGGTGTCGGAGTCAAAGCATCGTTGCGTTTTCGACGACGACATGCAGACGCTCTACGACTTGCTGGATGACGCAGATGAGCTGATTGTCGTCTCGCCGATCTACTTCTCAGGCGCGCCTGCTCCCATGAAATGCGTGCTCGACCGCCTGCAACCTTATTTCTGGGCAAGCAGGGAAGTGTCTCTCGAGGAGCGCCTCGCAAATAAACGTCCGGCAACGTTGCACATCGTCGGCGAAGGTAACGATCCGCATGGGTTCGATCCGCTTGTGAGCGAAGTGCGCAGCGCCACGGCTGTTGCGGGTTTCAGGCTCGAGCGCGTACTCGACTGGGTTGGCAAGATCGATGAATTGGGAGAAATCATCGCCGAAGCCACCGTGGTCGAAATCGTTCAAGGCGGGCAAAAGACGACAGAAAGCGAAGTTCAGAATCGTCCGAAAGCAACTTCTGCCGAAAGGCCGAAACTCGACCTGAGTTCGAGCAAGCGGCCCCGTCGGAGCGCTGACAATAACAGGAAACCAGCCCAACAAGGGAAGAAGGGCAATACCCAAAAGGGCGAGCGAAAAGGCTCCCATCAGAGTAAGCAACAAGGGAAAGGCAAACGTCGTGGATAGTAGCGACCGAAGTTCCGATCGAAGTACCATCCGAAGTTCCAATCAGGGAGAGGATCACGGCTCCGTCATGAGCGCCGACCGATTATCCCCCCTGGCAACCCCCTCGGCCACGCGCGAGGTTCTCGAGCGCCATAGCCTCTACACCAAATACGCCCTCGGGCAAAACTTCCTCGTCAACGACGACATCATCAAAAAGATCGTCGAGCTCGGCGATGTCCAGCCGTCCGACCATGTGCTGGAAGTTGGGCCGGGCATCGGCACGCTTACGGCTGCGCTGTTGAAATGCGCGGGTCATGTAACGTCGATCGAGATGGACTACGATCTGCCTGCTGTCCTGACAGACACCCTCGATCAATGGGAAGACCGTTTCACTCTGCTGCGCATGAATGCGCTCGACGTGACGGTCAACGACATCGAACAGCTGGATGATGCTCCTATTGGCGAAGTCAGCGCGGAAGCGATGCCCAACAAACTCGTGTCGAATCTTCCTTATGCTGTAGCTGCGACGGTCACTCTCGACTACCTGCAGAAATTCGACTCGATCGACAGCGCGACCATCATGGTCCAGCGTGAAGTTGCCGAACGTATGATGGCGAAGCCCGGCACGAAAACATACGGCGCCTACACGGTGAAGCTTTCTATGTACGCGAAGCCCGTGGGTCATTTCTCCGTGAGCTCGGGCAACTTCTTCCCGCCTCCGCGCGTCGAGAGCACGGTCATTCGACTTGACCGGCAGATTGCGTACGACAAAGATGGGCGCGAGCTGACATCAGACGAGCTGAAGGCTGTTTGCATGATGGCCGATGCCGCTTTCGCCACGAGGCGCAAGACGCTCTCGAATTCGTGCAAGACGCATTTCTCCGGGCGGGGCGACATCGTTGAGCGATTGCCGCAGATATTCGAGCAAGCTAATGTCGACCCGCGTCGTCGTGGCGAAACGCTTGACCAGCGCGAGTTCATTCAGCTGGGTTTGGCGCTTCACAGAAGCGAGATCGCATAAACCACGAGTCGAGTGCGATTCGCGGGGTTCTGACAGCACAAATAAGAGGCACTGCCGCAAAAATCGTGCGCCTGCGCGGTTTACCCGCTATAATGGCATGACGTTTTAAAGGGGAAAGCGCACTTCAGCGCATTAAAGCGATGAAGTGCATGACATAAAAGGGGACACGAAATGGCACAGCAGAAATCGCATGCCCAGCACGAGCGCTCCGCCTGGTCGGGCAAGCTCGCGTTCATCTTGGCTGGTGCGGCAAGCGCCGTCGGCCTGGGAAACCTCTGGCGTTTCCCGACGCTCGCAGCCAAGTACGGCGGCGGCATGTTCATCCTCACGTACTTCATACTGGCGTTCACGTTTGGCATCTCGTTGCTGCTGCTCGAGACGGCGCTCGGCCGCCGCACGAAGCAGTCCGTCATCGGCGCCTACAGCACGTTCAATAAAAAGTGGAAGTTCGTGGGCATCTTGGCGACTGCTGTGCCGTTCATCATCACGCCGTACTATTGCATCATCGGCGGTTGGGTAACGAAGTACCTGGTCAGCTATGTTGCCGAAGGTGCAGATGCTGTTGCAGCCGAAGGGTTCTTCGGCGGCTTCATCACCGACCCGGTTTTCACCTACGTGTTCATGGTCATCTTCATGCTGCTGTGCATCGGCGTGTGCGCACTCGGCGTCAAGAACGGCATCGAGAAAGCCAACATGGTCATGATGCCGCTGTTGCTCATCATGGCGGTAGGCATCTCCATCTTCGTGCTCATGCAGCCCGGCGCGCTCGAGGGCGCGGCGTACTACCTGGTTCCCGATTTCAGCAAGTTCTCGCCTGACCTGGTCATCAACGCACTTGGCCAGATGTTCTACAGCTTGTCGCTGGCCATGGGCATCATGGTCACCTACGGCAGCTACCTCGACAAGAAGGAAAACCTTTCCGAGTCCGTTGCCAGCATCGCCGGCTTCGACCTCGTCGTGTCGTTCCTCGCCGGTCTCATGATCGTCCCTGCCGCCTTCATGGCCCTTGGCCTGGGCGAGGGTGGCACCATGGCCGCTGGTCCGTCGCTCATGTTCGTGACGCTGCCCACCGTGTTTGACGGCATGGGTGGTGCAGCCCAGATCATCGGCATCGTGTTCTTCGTGCTGGTGCTCTTTGCGGCTGCGACGAGCGCTATCTCCCTTATCGAGGCATGCACATCGATCATCCAGGACGGCACGCATTGGTCGCGCGGCAAGTCGCTGTTCGCGTTCTCAGTGTTCCTGATCGCTGCGGGTGCTTTCATCAACGCTGGCTACAACGTGCTCATCTGGATTGAGCCGCTTGGTCCGGGTACGCAGCTGCTCGACTTCTTCGACTTCCTGTCCAACTCGGTCATGATGCCGATTGTCGCACTGCTCACCTGCATCTTCGTCGGCTGGATCATCAAGCCGAAGGAGATCATCAACGAGGTGCGCGTCTCGAGCAAGTTCAAGCTCGCTGGTCCTTGGACCGTCATGATTAAGTACATCGCGCCCGTTCTGGTCATCGCCATCCTCGTGGCCAACGTGCTGCCCATGATCTTCCCAGCGTAACCAGCGCGCACGATTGCTGTTATCATGTGGGACGGCGCTTTAAGCGCCGTCCTTTTTGATTGAAGTCACGCCAAAAGGGACCGTCTCTTTTGGTGCGTTTGGAATGGAGATAGACAATGGCACTTTCCATCGGAATCGTCGGATTGCCCAATGTGGGGAAGTCGACGCTGTTCAATGCGCTCACCAGCAACAACGCTCTTGCTGCGAACTACCCGTTCGCGACAATCGAGCCCAACGTGGGTGTCGTGCCCGTGCCCGACGCGCGTCTCGAAGAGCTTGCCAAGATCGACAATCCGGCACAGATCGTGCCAGCGACGGTCGAGTTCGTCGACATCGCTGGTTTGGTTGCGGGTGCATCGCGCGGTGAGGGCTTGGGCAACCAATTCCTTGCGAATATCCGCGAGACCGATGCGATTTGCGAAGTTGTTCGCTTCTTCAGCGATCCCGACGTTGTACACGTCGATGGCAAGGTGAACCCATCGAGCGACGTCGAGACGATTAAGACCGAGCTCATCCTGGCCGACATGGGCACCATCGAGAAAGCTCTTCCGCGTCTCGAGAAGGAGGCGAAGCGCGACAAGGCGTCAGCCGCGAAGCTCGAGGTTGCCAAAAAGGTGCTCGAAGGCCTGAACGAAGGTCATCGCGCTCGCACGCTCAATTTGAGCAAGGAAGAGCAAGAGGCGGTTTATGACCTGCACCTGCTGACCATGAAGCCGATTCTGTACGTTGCCAACGTCGACGAAGACCAGGTAACGGCAGACCTTGCTGAAATCGACGGTTGCGCACCTGTGCCCATCAGCGCGAAGATCGAGGCTGACTTGGCCGAGATGGACCCGGAGGAAGCGCAGATCTTCCTCGAGGAAATGGGCTTGTCCGAAAGCGGCCTTGCCCGCTTGGCGCGCGAGGCGTATCACCTGCTGGGGTTGCAGAGCTACTTCACGAGCGGCGAGAAGGAAACGAAAGCCTGGACCATCCCCATCGGCGCAAAGGCGCCGCAGGCCGCTGGCGTCATCCACACCGACTTTGAGCGCGGCTTCATCAAAGCCGAGACCGCAAGCTACGAAGACTATGTGGCGCTCGGCGGCGAGAAGGGCTGCCGCGATGCTGGCAAGCTTCGTCAGGAAGGCAAAGAGTACGTGGTGCAGGACGGCGATGTCATGCACTTCAAGTTCAACGTTTAGTGCTTGCAGTGCCGTAACAAAGGTGTGCGTATAAGTGGACTGCGCAACATGCTGGTTGAGTAAATGTGTAGGTCCTAAAAAAAGTTCTTGACCAGCCTTGCAGGTCGAAGTATATTATCTAGGCACTTTTTGCACGGGCCCGTAGCTCAGTTGGTTAGAGCGCACGCCTGATAAGCGTGAGGTCGCTGGTTCAAATCCATTCGGGCCCACCATTTTTGCGATAAACGCTCCACCGTGAGCCGAGTTTGCCGGTGGAGCGTTTATTACTACCTGGAGCAAAAGTGTCGCACCTGGCCCCAGCCAGGAGCGCAAACATATGGGGCATTAGCTCAGCTGGGAGAGCGCGGGCTTTGCAAGCCTGAGGTCAGGGGTTCGATCCCCCTATGCTCCACCACGAATCTGCTGGTCAGCGCTTCGGCGCTGACCTTTTTGCCGGCAAAAACCGACTTCCAACCGACATTTTACCGACCTACTCTCAAGAAGTGAAGACGGTTTTCGCCCAAATTTCGAGGCTTGCTATCGCCATGGCGGGGGCAAGGGTTTTCCACAATCGGCACGGCGAGGGCATAGGCGACGCCATGGCGGCAGCATAGGTGTCGCTGCGGCGACGGCAACGCGCCCGTTGCTATCGTCGTGGCGACATCTACTATTGGTTTATCTGAAATCAAATCAAAACTATCTCCGCGGCGCCGATTCCGGGTTTCTCCAACCGCCGGCAACGTGTCGAAGGCGTTGCCTTCTCGCCCGAATGCGGCACCAGCGATTCCCGAAACGGGGAAATGAGTTCCCAGAACGGTCCTTTTTTCGTTTTAGCAGGAGATTTAGCATTAAGCTGGCGAGCACCGAGGAACCGAGAGGAGCAGAAGATGCTGAAGAACGAGCAAGGCGAAGAAGCGAGGATCATCTCCCTGAAAGAGGCCGCCGAGATCCTCGGCTCGTCATACCCGACAGTGCTGAGGATGGCCACGGAAGGCGACCTCAAGGCCTTCCGGATGCGCCGTACTTGGCGGACCAGCACGGCGGCATGCGAGGAGTTCATCCAACGCAAGTTCGACGAGCAGGCCCGGGCATGCCAGTCGATCCAAGCAGACTGAGGCAGGATGGCAGGAGCTTCGCGAGGTACCCGAGCCTGGCGTACTCGACCGTCCAGGACGGGATCACGACCGCGCTCGTCCAGCGGAAGGTCGGCAGGAACGGGTGGGCCGTGATGGTGGCCCTGTGCCGCAAGGTGTACGGCGACGGAAAGCTCGGCAGGATATCAGCCGAGGAAATCGCCGCGCGGACGGGCCTTTCGACAGTCCAGGTCGCTCGGGGTATGCGCGAGCTCCGCGAACGGAACGTCATCGTGCCCGTCATGCGGAAGAACTCGAAGGGGAAACGGTCGTTCGACCGATCGAGCTTCGGCCACGTCGCCCAGTACTGCATTACCACGGAGGTCTGGAGGCAGGTGGCGCTTGCCGACGACGGGCCGCGGGAACCAGATGACCCCGTGGCATGAAAGGCGAATTCACCCGGCTCTTCCGCCGCGCAGCTTTCCCGGCTCGGCGTACTTGTAAATCCAATCCTCGTCCCAGTACTCGCCACGCTCCTCCATGGGGCAGTCGTCGCAGAGATCTTTGGCGGTTTCCATGATGATGTCGAACAGCTCGAGGTCGCGTGCCCACTCCTCGCCGATTGCGGACAGGCCGCGCGCGGCGCCGACGATGTTGCCGCAGATCGCGGCCGTCGAGTCGCTGTCGCCGGAGTGGTTCGCCGCAGAACGTATCGCATTCCCGAAGTCGTCCGCATGCCGCACCGCCGAGAACGCCGCAATGGCGAGCGCTTCCTCTCCGACCCACCCCTGGCCGAGCTTCGCTATGCAGTCGGGGTCGTCTCCGTTGCCATCCGCCAGGTCGCATGCACGTACGAGCAAGTCGGCTGCATACGCGGACGCGTTAGGGTGGTCTGGGAAGAGGCGGGGCAACGTTGCGGCGCATTCGCGCACGATCCCCTCGATGGCACGGCTCGGCACGGGCTCCCCGTCGCATATCCCGTGGGCGCAGCGGCACACGATGTACGCCAACCCCGCCGCCGGGATGTAGCCGAGGGGATGGCCGTGCGTGAGCGCCGCGCACTCGGCCGCCCACATGGCCATGTGCTCCGGCTCGTTGTAGAAGAGGCCCACGGGTGCTACGCGCATGACTCCGCCGCATCCCTTCGAATGGTTTACGGGATGCTGCATCGTGCCATCGCAGCCCGCGCGGATGGAGCTCATGCAGGTGTTGCCGGGCGCGCGCACGGCGTAGAGCTCGGGCACTTCGGAAAGCCATGTGTCGCCGCGAGCCTCGGTAAACGTCCGGTCCTGGGTGTAGAGCCAGTCACGGTATGTGTAGGCCGCGTAGCCCGCGGGGTTCGAGGATATACCGCGCAGGTGCTGGCGGGTCATGCCGACGAGTACGGCTGCGGCGGTGAACAGAGTCATCTGGGTGTCGTCGGACACGGGGGCGAGCCCGCTTGTCGGGTCGAGCACATACGAGCGGATGCCCTCGGGCCCGTATTTCGCGCGGATGTCGTCCCAGTCGAGGAACTCGACCGCATAGCCCAGCGCGTCGCCTGCGGCGCCCCCGACGAGGCAGCCTTGGAAACGGTCGAGGAGGCGCTGCTCGCGGGCCTCGATCCGCTCCCTCAGGCGCTCCGGCATAGCGTTCATGTCGATTGTCACGGTATTCCTCCTAGATACCCCCAAAAGGCGCTCGATTCCCAAATGAACTAACTTGCTTAAAGGATTGCGTCTATATCGTTTTGGTACACCGTTGTTATCTCGAACCTACTAGGTCCATCAGGTGTTTCATATTCGAAAACATAGGCCACACCAGGCTCTAGGACTTCGGCAATTGTGCCGACCGTCCCGTCTTTTAATCGAATTCTATCGAAGAGCTGCGGCATGATTAACCTATTCGTCGACAAATGTTGTAACTAGTCTCATTAACAAGAGGCCCTGTCATTTCCTGAACTCATCGGGCACGCGATATACGCGCCTGCGGGCATCTTCGTCAAGCAATTCCTTGAGAACTGTCTTGCGTGGATAGCCTACGGCTTCCTCTATCTTCCTTGCAACTTTCCTGCTCCAGCTCTCGCGCGAGCGGCAGTGCGACATGCCCGGCGGCGGGAGGACCTTCAGGCGCAGGATGCGCAGGTTCTGGGAGGTCTGGCCCATGCCCGAGGTCGTCGACGAGGTCCACCGCGTCGTCTACGTCGACGGCATCTACGTCGCCCGCGACCTGGTGGTGCTCATCGCCTGCAGCGACGACCACGTGCTGTCGTGGTACATGGCGCGCGGGGAGACCAAGCGCGCGTGGAAGGCGCTGCTCTCCCGCATCGCGCCGCCGGACATGGTGGTCACCGACGGCGGGCCCGGCTTCGCGGCGGCCGCGCGCGAGGAGTGGCCGGAGACCAGGGTGCAGAGGTGCCTGTACCACGCGTTCTGCCAGGTCAGGCGCTACACCACCTCGAGGCCCAACCTCCAGGCCGGCAAGGAGCTCTACGGCCTGGCCGTCGACCTCGTGCACGTCGGCACGCTGCGCCAGGCCGACCTCTGGGTCGAGCGGTTCCTCGAGTGGTGCGAGTTCTGGTGCGACTTCCTCAACGAGCGGACCGTGGTGGACGGCAGGCGCGTCTACACCCACGAGCGGCTCGTCAAGGCCCGCCGCGGCCTGGCGTCGCTGCTCAACGCCGGCACGATGTTCACCCGCCTCGACCCGGGGCTTTGCGCGGAGGGCCCGATGCCCAGGACCAACAACAGGATCGAGGGAGGGGTGAACGCCCAGCTGCGCGACATGATGCGCAACCACCGCGGGATGAGCGAGCTGCGCAGGGTCAAGGCGGTCTTCTGGTGGTGCTACATGCACACGGAGCGCCCCAAGGGCGCCTCCGAGGTCCTGGCCACCATGCCCACCGACGACGACATCGACATGCTCTACGGGGCCTACGCGTCCAACCCCAAGGAAGCGGACGGCCCCGTCGAGTGGGGCGACAGGGCCGTCTGGAACGAGATGCACCACAGCACCCCGTATCCCTATTCGATCGACTGATCTAGGGACCCGTGAATAATCGCCCCAGACACACTTTTGGGGGTTAACTCGAAAACGCGCCAGTGGCGCGTTTGTAGGCCGACGGCCTGAGCGCGAAAGCGCGAAGACGTTGATTTCCGCGTAGCGGAAATCGTGATCCCCCTATGCTCCACCAAATTCTTCAAAAGGCCCATCGGACCTTTTGTTTTTCTAGAAGAGCGCAGGGAATCGGGTTCCGCAAAACTCACTCAGTGGAGTCCTTTATTTATAGCTCGGTAGACAAACTTCCACTTTCATAGGCGCTTCGTTGGAAAAGCGTGGAGCCAGGTGGCTCGTTCTCTAAACGCTGCAATTCTAGACTCAAGGTGGTGCGTTGCAAGGTGCATCGCTTAAAAGACGGCAGACTAGGAGAAAGGAAGCCATCATGTATACCGTTAAGAAAACGAAGATGAAGGTACTGGTGAAAGACCCTGATTCCGCCGCGATTCTCGAGAAGTATTGCCCTGGTTGCCTCAAGCATCCCCAGCTGAAGATGGCGTTTAACTTCCCGCTCGAAGTTATTTCGCAGTATGCTCCCGAGATGTTCAAACCCGAAGAGCTTCCTGCTCTCGATGCCGAACTGCAGGCGCTTGGCGACAGGTAAGCATTCTAGGACTTGCCCGCTCGACGTTGGTCGGCGGGTAAGTCTCTTTTCGAGGCTTTTGAGGGAGGGTAGTTATGAGCAACGACGTGAAACGTAAGGTCGTTAGAGGCATTTCCAGCGGCGGATATGGCGGAGAGCCCGTGGTCCTGGATGTTAACGACGAAGATAAGATTGTTCGCATTAGGCCACTCGACTACAGAACCAGCTATTCCGAGGAGTATCTCGATGACAGGCTCTGGAAATTCGAAGCCCGCGGCAAGACGTTCGAATGTTCGCGCAGGGCCGCGCCGCCGTACTATGCGCTCGCCTACAAGAATCGCGTGTATTCGAAGAACCGCGTCAAATACCCGCTGAAACGCGTGGACTGGGAGCCCGGTGGCGATCCCGATAAGATCAACGCGCAGAACCGCGGCAAGAGCAAATTCGTCCGGATTTCCTGGGACGAAGCCACGCAGATCATCCATGACGAGATAGAGCGCGTGTACGAGAAGTACGGCAAATCCGGCATTCTGGCCATCGGCGAAGACGGCCACCACGAGAACAAGTGGATTCACATGACCGGCGGCAACCACATGCGCCTGCTGAACTTCCTGGGAGGATACACGCGCGAGGTGCGCACGCCTGACTCGGTTGAGGGGTTCTACTGGGGCGCCAAGCACGTTTGGGGCGACGGGCTCCTTAACGGATTGGGCGCGCAGAGTCCTTACACCAATGCAGTGCTCGATGTTTCCCGCAATACCGGGATGATGGTTCTCGAAGCCGGCGACTGGGAGACGACGCAGTCGTATTGCACCCAGTGGTGGAGCGAGGTTATCAAGTTCTGGGAGAGCGTCGGAATCAAGTTCGTGGTCATCGACCCGTTCTGCTCGTACACGGCAGTTTGCCACGACATGAAGTGGATTCCGATTCTGCCCAACACGGATAATGCGCTGCATTTTGCCATCATGTACGTATGGCTGACAGAGGATCTTTACGATAAAGAATATGTCGCTACGCATACGGTGGGGTCGGAAAAAGCATTCGATTACGTTCTCGGCAAGGACGACGGCATTCCCAAGACGCCTGCATGGGCGTCCGAAATCACCGGAATTCCCGAGTGGACCATAAAGGCGTTGGCACGCAAGTGGGGTAAAGTCGCAACCTCAATCGGGCATTTCTGCGGCACCCACGTGCGTGGCCCATACAGTCACGAGATTGGCCGTTCCGAGGTTTACCTGCTCGCCATGCAAGGCGTTGGCAAACCAGGTGTCGAGCAGCTTCATATGTATTCGTTCACAATGCCCCAGGAGAGCATGAACTGCCTGTCGTTCAACTGGGCGACAGGTCACGCCGAGCAGTTCATGCCCAATGAGTACACCATTCCGCGCACGCTCGTGCACAAGGCAATTCTCGACGGCGAGGCCGAGTGGTGGGGAACTCCGCAAATCTCGTTCTGTCCGACTGAGGACCAGTTCGACAAGTATCGGTATCCGAACCCCGAGCCCGAGGACGAGGATGTCGAACCCGGGGGAGAATTCCACATGATCTGGTCGGAGAAGGCAAGTAACCAGGCGAGTTGGAATGGCGGATTCTTGCTCGAGGAAGCATACCGCAGCCCCAAGATCGAATGCTTCATCTCGAACCACCAATGGCTCGAGAACGACTCGATTTTCGCCGACCTGGTGCTTCCGGTTAGCGTATGCGTCGAGGAGACCGACTTCTCCGGTTCCGGTGAGAACTCTCAGACAATCGTCCACTGCTGCAACGATGCCATCGGCAAATGCGGCGAATCGATGAGCGACTACGAGATATCTGTCGAAGTCGCAAAGAAGTTCGACATGGAAGAGCTCATGACCTTCGGCAGCACCGTCGAGGAAGACCGTCGACGGGCGTTCGAGGCGTCAATCATGACAGACGAGATCACCTACGAGGAATGGCAGGAAAAGGGTTACTGGATTCCGAGGATGCAGGAAGACTGGGAAGACCTGCCAGCGGGCATGAGCGAGTTCTACGAGGATCCCGAAGACAACGAGCTTTCAACGCCGAGCGGCCTCATAGAGTTCTTCTCCGAAGCTCTCGAGGAAAACTTCCCCGACGACAAGGAGCGCGCTCCCATTGCGAAGTGGGTCGTCGGCGGCTCGAAGGAAGACGGCTTCATGCACGACGAATCGCTGTGGGGCGAGAAAGCGAAGACCTATCCGCTACTTCTGAACACGCCTCCCGGACGTTGGCGCCTCCATTGTCAGAACGACGACATCGTCTGGTTCCGCGAGATCGACAACTGCAAGGTCATCGGTCCTGATGGTTATGCGTACGAGCCGGTTTGGATGTCGGCTGACGAGGCGGCCAAGCGCGGAATCGCAGAAGGCGACATCGTCAAGGTCTTCAACGACGAAGGCGTCATCCTGTGCGGTGCGCACATCTCCGAGCGCGTTCCGAACGGAACGGTGAGAATCGACAAGGGTGCTCACGCTGATCCAATCGGCCCGCGCATCGACCGTGGCGGTTGCACGAACCTGATCAGCCCTCCGGATCCCATCTCGAAGCACTGCGTCGGATTCGTTGTATCGGGTTATCTGGTCCAGGTGGAAAAACTCCAAGACGCCGAGATGGAGCAGTGGAAGAAAGAGTATCCGGAAAGCTTCGCTCGCGCATATGATCCGGCATCCGGGTCGAGCTATGACGGCTGGGTAGAGGGGGTTGAATAACATGAAGACTCTTCTTATTGATGTCGGCCAATGCGTAGGATGCTACGGCTGCCAAATCGGCTGCAAGGACGAACATTGCGGACAATGCTGGATGCCCTATGCTGCGGAGCAGCCGCTCACCGGACAGTTCTGGATGCATGTTGAGCAGTTTGAGCGTGGCAACAAGCCGTTTGTCAAGGTCGCATATATTCCCACGCCTTGCCAGCATTGCAAGAATGCTCCCTGCATGAAGGTTGCGAAGGATGGTGCGGTGTATCGACGTGATGACGGGCTCGTCATCATCGACCCAGAGAAGTCGAAGGGACAGCGTCAAATCGTCGACGCGTGCCCGTACCATGCGATCTTCTGGAACGAGGAGCTGGGGATTCCGCAGAAGTGCACTGGTTGCGCTCATCTTATCGATGCGGGAGACGAGCAGCCGATCCATGTTCCGCGCTGCTTCGACAACTGCACGCATAATGCGATCAAGTACGGTGAGGAGTCGGAGCTCGACTTGGAGGGCGCCGAGAAGCTGCATCCCGAGTTTGGCACCGAGCCGTCCGTTTGGTACAAGAACCTTCCGAAGAAGTTCATCGCTGGAACGGTTTATGATCCCGTCGAGAAGGAAATCATCGAAGGCGCTACGGTTACGGCCACAGGCGAGGGCGGTACCTTCGCGGCCACGACTGATGATTTCGGCGATTTCTGGCTGAATGGCCTGCCCGAGTCCGATTGGAAGATTTCCATCGAATACAATGGCAAGGCCATGGAGCTTGAAGCGAGCACGAAAGAGAAGGACATCGGGTTGGGCGACATCGCGTTCGGCTAAGGTTCCCGACCGAAGGCCCTTGGAGCAAATGCCTGCCTAGGCTGTGCAACGTGCTGCAACATGTTTAAGGCGGTGCGCGGGCGAATGAGATTCGTCCGCGCGCCGCCAGTTCACATCATGATGAGGGGGTCATTATGAGGGAGAAACGGGTTTGGTTTAGCGCGGAACCTTTTCTCAAAAGTTCCGATGTGGAGGCGGTTTACCATGTGCTGAACGCCATGGATGCGTCTGATGATCCCGACGAGATACTCACTCGTGTCACGACATGCTTGCGGGATGACACGAAAGCGGAAATCTCATCGATATTCAGGTTGGAAAACGGCGAGATATCAACCCTGGAGCTCCTCAAGGCGATCGATACCAAAGGGCCGGCACGCTACCTGAGCAAGGTCGTTTCAGGCAAGCTCGAATTGGATTGGGGCTTTTTGCCGCGAATGCTCGCCGATTTTCTTCCGCGGGCGTTTGATTTCGCAAAGTTCGAAAACGATGCAACTGCCCAATATCTCATCAAGCAATGCGGGATACGCGGCGGCGTATGCGTACCCATTGTGCTGGATGCCAAGGCCTCCGGGTTTTTTGCTCTGCTCTTTAAGGAAGTGCCCCTTGTTTCCGAGAAGGACCAATCCGCCCTCATATTGCTTGGTGGCGCGTTAGGGGTCATCTTAAGGTATTGCGATCTTCTCGAACGCTATAACGATTTGGACAAGTATGTGTCGGAGGTTTCGAATAGCGTCGAGATAAAACTGCATGCAGATGCGCTCAGCAATATTTTGGGCCGCATAGAACGGATAATCAATCGAGATTCGACCGATGCCTATCACGTGATTGATACAGCTAAAAACCTAGAGCAACCTTTCGCGCGGTTGACGCAAGGGGAATTGAGCGTCTTGGCGTTCGTTGCCAATGGTTTTTCGAACGAAGAAATAGCCGAATACCTCAGCATCAGTGAAGGAACCGTTAAGAAACGCGTTGGCAATTTGATGATGAAGCTCGGCTTGAAGAATCGTACACAGCTCGGCGTTTACTTCGCACGCTTTGCGCGATAGTGCGTTTGCCGCAAGCAGGGACGGCGTAGGCCATCCCTGCTCGCTGTCTCATTTGGATAGTGCTAGTCAAGCTGCATCACATTGGTTACAGCGAACACCCCACCGTCCATCGTGATGTTTATGCCGGTGATGTAGAACATGAGCGGCTGGCACAGATCGTAAACGAGCTCGGCCATCTCTTCGGGTTGTCCGATTCGGCCAAGCGCCGTTACGCTCGCAAGGTTCTCGGCACCGCGACCATCTTGCTGGGCCTTCTGGGGTGCGAGGAGCGGCGTGTCGAACGAGCCTGGAGACACTGCAACAATGTGGCATCCCTTTTCCGCAAACCTTGCAGCGTTCATGGCTACGAAGTAACGGCAGAATGCCTTTGCGTAGCAGTAGGCGTGATAAGCGTGTTGCGGCATGCCGAAGAGGGGCTCCAGGTTGTTGACGACCTCCTTGACGCGCTTTTCGAAGTCGTCTTCGTACACTTCCTCCCACAAGTCGTGGTCGTCGTCAGTAATGGTGGCGGAGTCGGCTGCCAGGGATGCGTATGTGATGAACGAACCGTTTTCCATAACAGGGAGGAAAGCATCGACCATGTTCTTGGTGCCAAAGATGACATTGTCCACGATTTCCTCGGATGCCGCGGGTTCCGGCATCGGCTCGACGGTGTTGAAGTCCTTTGCAGCGGCATGGACAACGTTCTTCACGGCGCCAATTGACGTAGCGTATTCAACGAGTTCGGCGAGTTGCGCAGGGTCGGTGATGTCAGCAACTTTTGCATAAACCTCGAATCCGGCATCTTCGAATTCCTTGCGTGTCTGCTCTAGCAGCGGCTCGTTGATGTCGAAGATCAGAATCGGGCCATCTTTAGCCAATCGCCGTGCGCTTTCTTTCCCCATGCCAGATGCACCGCCGGAGATAACTGAAATGTTTTTCACGATGGCTCCTTTCAACGATTTTTGGGCTCCACTGATGTCCCTACAGTTCAAGAATGTACAATCGCTGATTTCGCGTAACAAGCCACCTAGAGCCACCGCGCATGGCGACGGTGGCGCGAAGAATAGACGCATGTCTATAGTCTTCAAGCAGACATGCCCATCGATTTGAAGGATTTGCAGTGCGCTTATGCGAGGAAAGCAATAAGCCTGATAAGCCCGAATTTGAGGGTTTGCAAGCCTGAGGTCAGGGGTTCGATCCCCCTATGCTCCACCATTAAAACAGCAGGTCAGAAGCGATTTCTGGCCTGCTTTTTTGTTGTCAAAATGTTGTCAAGCATCTCCCTGACAACATTTTGACAACAAGCCCAGATATTTTCAACCCGGTTTTTCACCGAAAAACGGGCGCAGGTTGCGCTGTGGCGAAAGTGGAAAACTTTAGGTTGCGCCGTGTCGCAAGTTCGGTTGCGGGAGAGCGCAACCTTAGGTTGCGCCGTGATGCAAGCGATGGCCGGGTAGCTTGCGCCGTGCCGCAATCCTATAAAAACCCAAAAACCAATTGAAGAAAAAGAAACCGGCGTCCCTGGCGTGGGGCGCCATGTAGGGGACGCCGAGGGCGGACATCGGAACATGCGAGAAGACGCGGGTTTTTGGGAAGCTGGCACCCTTGCCTTGCTCATCGCCTGGGGGTGCCCTGATTTGGGGTAAAACGGCATCGTTTTGGGGTGAAACTCACACAGAAGGCGATTGGAGCCGTAGCCTCTGACCGACGTGAGCGTAAAGGCAAAGAAGGTCGAGGTGAACTTCAAGATGACTAAGAACGAATCGGCAATGAAGGCGCTTGACGCCGAGGGCAGGATCATATCGCTCGGCGAGGCGGCCAAGATGCTGGGCACGTCCTATCCCACGGTCTTGCGCCTTGCCACGAACGGCGAGCTCAAGGCGTTCAGGATCCGCAGGACATGGCGCACGAGCGAGGCGGCGTGCGAGGCGTACGTGCAAAAGCAGTTCGAATTGCAGGCGACGGCATGCCAGTCGGTCGAGGTGGAGGGTTAGCCGGGCGGCGCCGTTTCGCCCAGTACCCTCCCCATACCTTCGCGACGATACCGCAGGGCATCCTCGCCGGGCTCGTGGCGAGGCACGTGGGCAGGAACGGCTGGGCCGTGATGGTTGCGCTGTGCCGCAAGCTCTACGACGACGGGTTGCTGGGCCGATCGTCATCGACCGAGGTGTCCGAGCTGACGGGCCTCACGTCCTACCAGGTTGCACGTGGGATGGCCGAGCTGCGCCAGAAGGGCATGATCGTTCCCGTGGTCGTGAAGGACTCGAGGGGCGTGCGTCACATCGACCGATCAGGCCACGGGCACATCGCTCAGTACTGCATCACCAGGGACGTGTGGGCCTCGGTCCAGCTCCACGATGACGGGCAGGGCGACGACCGTTGAGATCCGGCTCTCGCGTTCAAGCGGCTGACTGTTTACCTAATTTGGGGCAAAAGCACCCCAAAACGGGGTCATTTCCGCACAGCGCCGCAAGCGCTTGGTACCTTGGCTTGGTCAGCAGATGACTTGCTCCCCAAGCCTTGTTTTTCGGGTTCGTCTACGCCGACCGGACACCAAACGCAGCAAAAATGGAACACGCCCAGTACATAGTCGAGCAGTTGGAAACTGCGCGCGGAGAACGCGGCATATCGATTGCCGAGCTCGCGCGTAGATCCGACATCCCGGTCAAGAGGCTCGGGTACATTTTCAACGGCGACAGGCGCTTGCGCGCCGACGAGTTCGTCCGGCTGAGCCTCGTGCTCGGAATACCTATGACGGCGTTCGCGCCCGCGACGATGCTCTCCAAGCTCGAAGAAGCTGGCAGGAGGACGCTCGAGGATTTCGGCTCAGGAGTCTCTTTCGCCAACATTTTTTCGGACGAGGCGTGACGGAAGCCCCCTGCTGACGAAATGGGGCCCGGCGGCATGATGCGTTGCCCGGCCGGGCCCCGCCAGCGAAAACTACGAAGGCAAGGGGGCCCGCATGGCGAGCGACTACGGTGACGAGTCCGGCGAGAAGATGCTGGACAACTTCACGAGGTTCGGCGAGCGCATGGGCCTCGCGGCGATGCAGGAACGTTCGAACCGGCTCCAGAGGGCGTTCGAGAACGCCAAGAAAGGCGCCAGTGACAAGGCAGCCGAGGAATTCCCCGATTGGGTCGAGCCCAGGGAGTGGGCAAAGCTCGACATGGCGGAATTCAAAAGCATAGAGGGCTACGACGAGATCAAGCCGATCATCGAGGCAAAACTGCGCGCGCACGGCGTCGAGCCGACGTGGTTCGAGGAGCCTTCGACTGGCAAGGAGTACCTGCTGTTCAGGATTGCCGACGCGCACGAGGTCTGGGACAGTTTCGACGAGCTCTCCAAGGAGACGGAGGCGGCGTCGAAGAAGGCTGCCGAGAAGCTCAAGGCGCATATCCGAGAAGACCGCGACGAACGCCCGCTCGACGAAAGGGCGCAGGAAGCCCGCGAAGCCTCCGCCGCGCTCGAGGCGGAACGCGGCGGTGCCAAGGTCCAGGCGCGCGAGCCGCGCTTCCAGGAACTGAGGTCGAAATGACGGGCAAGGCGGGCGGCGTAGCCGCAACGGCCGTCCTGTCCGCGGTCGCCTTTGCCGTAGCCGACTCGTACGCCGCATGCCTGCTCTCCATGGACGGCCAGCTGATCGAGAACCTGTCCTCCGCGATTGCGGCCCTTCCCCCGTACGTCGCATCGAACGGGCCCGTTTCCATGGCGCCCGCGGCGTTGGCCACGGGGCTCCTTGGCGCCTGCGCCGTGTGGATCGCCTGGGCTTACGCGCTCTCCCATGGAAAGCCCGAGCGCGTCGGGGAGGAGCACGGCAGCGCCAAATGGGGCACGCGCAAAGAGGGGCGCAGGTTCATGAACGAGCGCGACTTCGCCGACAACATCATCTTCACCGAGCATTTCGGGCTCGCGATGAGCAGGCCGGACCACAACAGGAAGCTCGAGCGCAACCGCAACGTGCTCGTGGTCGGCGGGTCGGGTTCGGGCAAGACCCGGGGCTACTTCGAGCCCAACGTCATGCAGATGAACGCCAACTACCTCGTCACCGACCCCAAGGGAGAATCGCTGCCGAGGCTCGGCCACATGCTCGAGAGTCACGGCTACGAGGTGCTCTCGTTCAACACCGTCGACTTCTCAAGGTCGCTGCACTACAACCCCATCGCCTACGTGCGCGACGAGGCGGACATACTCGAGTTCGTCACGTGCCTCATCGAGAACACGACGGGCGACAAGGACCATGGCGGCGACCCGTTCTGGGAGAACGCCGAGCGCCTCCTCTACGTGGCGCTCATCGGCTACCTCGTGAAGCACTGCCCCGAGCGGGACAGGTCGCTGTCGGGTTTGGTGACGCTGCTGTCGCTCGCGAAGGCGAAGGAGAACGACGAGGATTACAAGAGCCCCCTCGACCTGCTCTTCGACGAGGTCGAAACCGGGAAGCGCTACGTCAAGTCGGCGACGGCATCCGAGCTCGAATACGATTACACGAAGCGGGACTCGTACTCTCCTTCCGGCGGAGCACACCGCTGGGTCCAGGTCTCCGAGCCCGTGGCCATCGAGGACGATTTCTGCCTCCTGCATTACAAGATGTTCAAGGACGCCGCCGGCAAGACGCTCAAGTCGATACTCGTGTCGTGCAACACGCGCATGGAGCCCTTCGCCATCCCGCAGGTGCGCGAGCTCGTGAGCTTCGACGAGATGCACCTCGACAGGCTCGGGGACGCCGGTTCCAGACGGGCCATCTTCGCGATCATGTCCGACACCTCGAGCCTCTACTCGTTCCTGTTCGCCATCATGATGTGGCAGGCGATGAACATCCTCTGCAAGCGCGCGCTGGTCGAGTTCGGCGGGAGCCTCCCGGTGCCCGTGCAGTTCATGTTCGACGAGTTCGCGAACATAGGCAAGCTCCCCGACATCGAGAAGGCGGTCGCCGTCATCCGCAGCCGCAACATCTCGATGTCCATCGGGCTCCAGTCGCTTTCCCAGCTCAAGTCGAAGTACGAAGACGACGCCGCGGTGATCGTCGACTGCTGCGACACCACGCTGTTCCTCGGCGGGAAGTCGACCGAAACCGTCAAGGAGATCTCGGAGACGGTCGGCAAGCAGACCATCGGCACGGTCACCTGGAACGAGAGCCGGGGCGCTTCGGCGTCGTCCACCCGCAACTGGAACACGCTCGAGCGGGACCTTATCCAGGCGGCCGAGGTGGCGAAACTCCCGCGGGACGAGGCGATAGTCCTCATAACGGGTGCCGACCCGCTGAAGGACCGCAAATACGACGTGACCATGCACCCGCTGTACGACGAGGTGTACCCGGGGCACGAAGGCGCCAAGCACGCCAGCCCCTACGACTTCCGACCAGGGAGGGCATCGCGAGAGAAGGCCGCCGAATGAGGCCGCATGCGGGGAAAACGGTGGCAGCCGGGCGCGGGCGCCCGACCCAGGGCGGGCTTCCAACTCCACCGAGGGGGCCGCCACCTGATACGAAGGAGCACGAGGCTCCAATGCAGATTGTAAGGCATGGCGCGGCGCTTCCAAACACCAACTGCCGCGCCAGGATACGAAGGAGCACGAAGATGCTTAACAACATCATCAGCCTTGTTTCCGGCTGCGTGACGTTCCTGGGCGGCTTCCTGGTCGTCTGGGGAGCCGTGTCGCTGGGCCTCGCCATCCGCGAGCAGCAAGGCGGAGCCCAAATCGCGAGCGCGATATCCACCATCGCCGGCGGCGCGATCATCATCGCCGCCTCGGTCTACTTCGGGCAGCTCGACACGAGCTGGCTGCCGGCGTAGGGGGTGTCGGAGATGCTCAGCGTTTCGGTACACAAGGACATAGGCGAGTACACCGAAAAGGTCGTCGGCAAGATGTCGGTGCGGACGCTCGCCTGCACGGCGGGAGGCCTCGCCGCATCGGTCGGGGCGGCGGCGGTCAGCTACTTCTGCCTCGGCATCGAGGTCGCCGACGCGACGCTGCCCGTGATGGCATGCTCGATGCCGTTCTGGATGGCGGGATTCTGGCGCCCCAAGGGGCTCGTGGCGGAGAAGTTCATCCCGCTATACATGGAGCACGCGCTCACCGACGGCAAGCTCGTCTACGCGACCGGCAACGGCATAGCGAGCTTGACGGCAGCGGAGAGGCCGAAGCCGAGCCGCAAGGCCCGGCGCAAGGCGAAGCGGAAGGGGGCTGAGCGGCATGTCCCCTCGAAAGAACAGAGATAACCAGGCCAGGCGCCACATGGCCGAGGAGGGCGCCAAGAAGAAGCCCACGAAGAGGAAGGTCCGGCGGGCGAAGTCGCTCGATGCGCGCATGCGCGAGCAGGAGAGACAGCTGACCGACCAGACCGTCAACCAGCGGAGGAAGAGGCGCGCCGCCAAGGACGTCTACAGGGCCATAGGCTACGACCTCATGTACCGCGACGGCATTTGCCAGGTCGAGGAGGGGCTGTTCAGCCAGACCATCGCCTTCGACGACATCAGCTACCAATCGGCGCGCGAGGAGAACCAGCAGGCGATATTCTCCGGCTGGTGCCAGCTGTTCGACTACTTCGGCGCGGAGACCTGCGTGCAGCTCAACGTGGTGAACACGCCCATCCCTGCATCCGAGATCGGCAGGAAGGCGTTCTTCCGCATGGACGATCCCGACACCGCCGCATATGCGGTCGAGTACAACCGGATCCTCAACGACAAGATGCGCGAGGGCGTGAGCAACCTCGTACGCGAGCGCTACCTCACGTTCTCGGTGGGGGCGCCCGACGTCGACTCGGCGGTTCCGAAGCTCGCCCGCATGCGCACTGACGCAATGCAGACGCTCACCAAGATACGCAGCGGCGCGCGCGTGCTCACGGGCGAGGAGCGGCTGCGCTCCATACACAGCCAGCTGCGCCCTGGCAAGCCCCTCGCCTTCTCGTGGCCTGCCGTCGGCCCCCGAGGCGTCACGACGAAGGACCTCATCGCGCCGATGTCTCTCGATTTCAAGCCGGAAGGCGCGGCGACTTGCTTCAAGAGCGAGGAGACGTGGTGCCAGGTGCTCTCGCTGCACCGTTTCGGAAGCGAGCTTAGTGACCGATGCCTCGCAGAGATCATCGACCTGCCCATACCGCTCAACGTGACGCTGCACGTCCAGGCGATGGACAAGGCCAAGGCGGTCGCGTTCGTGAAGAAGCGCCTGGCTTGGATGGACAAGGAGATCATCGACGAGCAGATGAGCGCCGTGAAGAAGGGCTACGACTTCCAGATACTGCCCAGCGAACTCAAGTATTCAAAGGAGGAGGCCGAGGATTTGCTCGACCACCTGCAGAACAAGAACCAGCGCCTGTTCGTCTACACGGGGCTCGTCTACACCTATGCGCCCACGCGCAAGGAGCTCGACGAGCAGGTGATGCAGATCGTCGCCACGGCGCGGCGCAACTCCATCGAGGTCGACACGCTCGACTACCGCCAGCGCGAGGGCATGAACTCGGTGCTGCCGCTCGGGCACAACCACGTTGAGGTGTCGCGCATGATGACGACCGCGCAGGTCGCCATCCAGATGCCGTTCGCCACGCAGGAGCTCGCCCAGGAGGGCGGCGGATACTACGGCCAGAACAAGCAGAGCTCCAACCTGGTGCTGTGCAATCGCAAGCACCTCGCGAGCCCCATGGGGTTCGTGGCAGGCAAGCCCGGGTCCGGAAAGTCGTTCTCCGTCAAGCGCGAGATCGAGAACACGATACTGGCGTACCCCGAGGACGAGATCATCATCCTCGACCCCGCTGGCGAGTACAGCCCCGTGGTCACCGGCAACGGTGGCGAGTCGATACGGTTCGCGCCCGACGCCGACACGCACCTGAACCCCTTTGACCTATCGGACGTGGCGCACCAGGCGGGAGCTTCGCAGATGGCCTTCAAAATCGACGCTTTCCTGGCGTTGTCATCGGCCACCATGGCGGAGGGATCACAGGGCTTGCCCGAAGCGGACAAGTCCATCATCAGCCGCTGCGTCGAACTCGCGTACGCGCGCTGCTCTGAAAAGGGGCGCCTGCCCCTGCTCGGCGACTTCTACTCGATACTGCGAGAGCAGCCCGAGCCCGAGGCGCGCGACATCGCCTTGCGCTACGAGCGCTATGTGAGGGGCGCGCTGTCGTTCTTCAACCACCCTTCTAACGTCACCTTCGACAAGCGCATCACCAACATCGACTTCAAGGACCTCTCGGAAAACATGCGGGCCTTCGGCATCATCGCGGTTCTCGAGTGCGTGCGCAACCGCATGTACTACAACTTCGAACGCGGGGTCACGACCTGGCTCTACATCGACGAGGTGCAGAGCCTGTTCGGGCACCCCGCCATCATCAGCTACTTCAGCAAGTTCTGGGCCGAGGGCCGCAAGTTCAACCTCATATGCACGGGCATCACGCAGAACAGCGTGTACATGCTCGACCACGAGGAGGCGCGCAACATGGTGCTCAACTCCGATTTCATCCTGCTGCACAAGCAGTCTCCCCTCGACAGGCGCGCTTGGGCCGAGCTGCTCGACTTCTCCGCCCAGGAGGCCGGCTACATCGACGAGTCCATCAAAGCCGGCGAGGGGCTGCTCATAGCGGGCGGCGCGCGAATCCCCATCAAGGACGATTTCCCGAAAGGTAAGCTCTACGACCTGTTCAACACCAAGCCCGAGGAGATCGCGGCGGTGAAGCGGGCGAGCAAGTTCGCGGATGCGCGGCAAGGGCGCAGAGGCTCCCGAGAGGAACGGCCCTCCGCCATGCCGGGGCATGCCAGGCACGCCAGGTCCGGCACGAGCTACGCAAGATCAACCTTCGACTCGGAAATCCCCGTCGAGGAGCAAGATTACCGCGACAGGCGCAGCGCCGAGCTCGCGGCGGCATACGGGTACGACCTGCATGACGAAGACAGCCAAGGCGGTTGGTAGCGTTGGCCCAGCAGTCGAAGGCTTACAAATCAAGGGCGGTGCTTGAAGCGGCCGACGCGGCGCGCGGAGAGGTCGGCGCGGGGAGCGTCGCCTCGACCGTCCGCACCGACGCGGTGAGTGCCGGCCTCGTCCGCGGCGGCGACCGCTATGCGGAAACCGCCCGAGGTGCCGGCAAGGCCAAGTCGAACTCGCACAAGGCAAGTGGGGCCAAAGTTGAGGGCAAGCTTGCGGGGGCGGACGTCCAGGATGCGGGCAGCCCCCATCTACAGCACGAGGGGGATGCGGAAAGCTCCTCGCCGCTGAAAACCGAGATGCAGGGCAGCCTTCATATGAGGGCCGCCGTGGCGGACGCTGCGATTGAAGAGCTCGACGATTCCGACGAGCTGGAGGGCATCGCCGGCCTTCACCACGGTGGGCGCGCCATTGCAAACGCAGCGTCTAGTAGGCGAGCCGCCAATGATGCGATTGGCAGTTCGGGTGATGCAGGCCCGAACGACAAGCAGTTTGGTGCCAGACGTACGGCAGGGGGACGAGGCGCAAAGCGCTTCCAAGGAACGTCCCCCAAAGAATTTAGCCGCTACAGCGCGGAAGCCAAGGGGCGCGGCCGAAGCTCTGCAGCGCAAAGCGGCACGAAAAAGCGCGCGAAGAAGCGCTCGAAAGCCGACATGGCGAAAACGAGGATGCAGTCCAGGCGAACATGGGCCGCCGCGCGCGCTGCCCAGAGCGAACAGGCACGTGCGATGACGGCAGCATCTGCGAGCGGGGCCCGCAGGGCCGGTGCCGCCAAAGCGATTGCGGCCGCAGCGTCATCGGCGGCAGCGCCCCTGGCAGGCGTGCTCGCAGGCGCCGTCTGCTTCATCTTGGCGGCGCTGCTCGTCTCCCAGGCGATAAGCGCCCTCTTCGGCTTCTGGGACAACGAGTCCAAGAAGGTCGCGCTGGAAGGCCTGCCCCCATACATCACGATGGAGATGGTCGAGGCCGCGATCGAGTGCCAGGAGAAGTACGGGCACCCTGCGGGCTGCACCCTAGCTCAGATCATCTGCGAATCCGGCATGGGCGACCGCCTGTCGGGGCTCGCCGCGCAGGACAACAACCTGTTCGGCATCAAATGGGCCTCGAGCTTCGGCGGCTGCCCGGAGGTGTCGGGCAAGTCGTCGTGGGCGACCCAGGAGGAATACGGCGGCCAGACCGTCACGATCATGGCCGATTTCACCAGCTTCAGATCGTACAGGGACTGCATCGTGTTCCGCTCCCGCGTCCTGCTCGCCAACGAGCGCTACGCGGGAAACGCGCTCATACAGGAGGCGATCGCGAGCCACGATTCCGACAAGATGGCCGAAGGCCTCAAGGACGCCGGATACGCCACGAGCTCGTCGTACGTCGAGTCGCTGAAGACGGCGATGGACGCCTACGGCCTTCGCAGGTTCGACGGCATAAGCCTCGAGGACTACAAGAAAGGCGTTGCCGATGGCAACAAGGTGCTCCAGGCGGCCTACAGCCAGCTCGGCGTCCCCTACGTGTGGGGCGGTACCAGCCCCGGGGTCGGGTTGGACTGCTCTGGCCTCACGCAATGGTGCTACGCGCAGGCAGGGGTCAGCATCCCCCGGAACTCGGAGGACCAGGCCGCAGCCGGCAGGAAGGTGCCGCTCTCGCAAGCGAGGCCGGGCGACATCCTATGGCGGCCAGGGCACGTCGCGCTGTACATCGGAGGTGACGAGTACATACACGAGCCGCAATCCGGGGACGTGTGCCGCAAGGCGACCGGCATCGCCTACTTCGATTGCGCGGTCCAATTCTAAACAGACAAGGAGATGAGAGATGGATAGGAAGAACAAGGCAATGCTCATCGCGGCGATTGGCGCCGTCGTCGTGCTCATCGTGAGCTCTGCAGTTAGATGCGCGGTGTCGAGGGCGGCCGACGTCCCAGGCGACAGCAGCCAGTCAACCCAGGCGGAAAGCGCCCAAGCGACCGAAACATCCGCGAGCCTGGGGAGCATTGCAAGTGAAGCGAAAGAAAGCTCCGAAAGCGCCGCTTCGAGCGGGGAGGCCGGAGAGGCCCCCGAAGAAGAGATCCTGAAGCAGCTGCGCTCACACGCGTGGCAGGCGGAAGGCGATTCGGGAACGACGATCGCGTTTCGCGAGGGCGGCTTCGTGGAATCGAACACTGACGGGGTCAAAGTAACGGCGGTCGAAGTGAAGGGCGCAACGGTGTCTGAAGGTCATGCGAGCCTCGACGTAGAGCTCATGCGCGACGGGGAGGAGCCCTTCTCCTCCCTCATAGCGATAGACAAGGGGGCCGGCGGCCTCGTTGTCAGCTGTGACGGGTTCGCAAACTGCCCGACGTACGTCGAGGGAGACGCCACCGGAAAACCCGTATCCGTCGAGGGCGTGGCCGATTCTTACGCAAATCTCATCGACACCAAGACGGACGAGCTCGCCGCTTCCATTGACGCTTACTGCAAGGACCATGTACCCACCGCGACCAAGGCGTCGTTCGATGGCGAAGTGTTCCTCGACATCCCTGGAGGGCGCGTTATGGCGACGTTCCACTGCGACGACAAGGCCTCGACGATTCTCTCCGTGACATACGCCGGCGGCGCGTTCTCGGTGGCTGGGTAGGCAACCATGGGAACTCGCATCAAAAGCGTCATCCAGAGCAGGCGACTCGCATACGCGTTCGCAGGGTCGCTCGCCATCTGCACCGCGCTCCTCGCGCTGCCGGGCTTCGCGTATGCCGACATAGCCGACGACATCAATTCCTGGCTGTGCGGGATACTGCGCGACACGTGCAACTGGATATTCAACAGCCAGGTGGACATGCTCAAGGGAATCGGCACGGAAGGCGTCCTGTCCGCGAGCTTCGCGCAGATGCTCGGAAGCGCCGGATCCGTGACCATGTTCGACATCGTCCACGGCGTGTGGCAGGTGGCGATACTGCCGATAGGCTGCGGCATGCTCGGGTTCGTCTTCACCGTGCAGCTCATCAAGATAAGCCAGAGGATGGACGGCAACGCGAGCATGCCGGGCGTGAAGGAGGTCGTGTTCCTCCTCGTGTTCTTCGCCGTGTTCCTGTTCCTCATCCAGAACAGCTTCGAGCTTATGCGCGCCGTCTACGAGGTCACAAGGCTGGCGATAAGCCGCGTGTCGGGGATGTTCGGAGCAGGCGGCACGCTCGACTTGTCGGCTGTGTCGATAACCACCGAGGACGATGACGTGGCAGCGCTGCTCGCAATGCTCGTAGTGGCGCTCATCAGCTGGCTCGTGGTCATCGTCGCCTACGTGGTGGCCCTCGTCGTCAGCTGGGCGCGGGCCATCCAGATATACGTGATGGCGGCATTCAGCCCCATCCCGCTCGCCCTCATGTCGCTCGACGACACGCGGCAGATGGGCGTGGGGTACCTGAAGAACTTCGCGGCGGTTTGCCTGGCGGGCATCATCATCCTGGTGCTCCTCGTGAGCTTCCCAGTGGTCCTCGGCGGATTGAACGCGACATCGGCCGGCGTTCCCGTGGTCGACTCGATCGTGGGAGGGCTCTCCTACGCGCTGCAGTACCTGGCCATGTGCATCCTGCTCATCCTCTCGCTCGTCAAAAGCGGGTCTTGGGCCCGCGACATCATGGGCGGCTAACGCCGCCTTGCAACGAGAGGAGGTGAGAAACATGCGCTCGCCGTAACGGACGAGGACAGGAAAGCGGCCGCTTCCAACATTCGAGGCCGCGACATCGAAAGAGACGATACGAAGGAGAAACGAAATGGCAGAGGAATCCACCACACCCAAGAAGAACGTCTACATCTCGCTGCACGAGGGTTTCGTGCGCGAGGGCATCAAGTACACCGACAAGCAAACCGGCGAGGAAAAGTCCTTCAACCGCGTGACGCTGCCGAAAGGCACCGTCATCGACGGGAAGGACATGGGCGGTTACGAGTTCAGTCCTCTCTACGTCAACGCCTCCAGGTTCCGTGGGGAGCACTGGCGCGACATACCTCTGCTCGCTGAACGCGAGGTTTGGCTGCAGAAGAGCGTGCTCGACGCTGAGGGCAACCCCGTCATAGGCGACGACGGAAAGCGCGAGCGCGACACGGTAAGGGTCACGCCCGCGCAGATCAAGGAGGCGCTCGCAGAGTCGCGAAAGCGCTATGCGGAGGAGCACGCAAAGGACGAACCCGGCCTCGAGCAGCGCGCACAGCACGCCCGCGAAGCGTCCGAGTCGATCGAACGCGAAGGTGCGGGAGAGCGCCCTTTATCCCGTGAGGCCCGTTAGGAGGCGGTCGGAATGCGAACGAAAGTAATGGCGGGCATCGGGGGCAAGGCGCTCCGCTGCCTGCTGGCGGCGGTCGTCGCGCTCTCGGGCCTGATTGTGGCCTCGCCCGGCAAGGCGCATGCCGACGAGGCGACGATCTACGTGTCAGACGACCACCTCAACTTCACCCAGCACGACAGCAACACCGACAACACCTGGTCAGACACGTTCATGTACATCAACGGAGAGGTAGTCATGTGCATCGACATCACCTCGACGGTGGTGGACGGCGCCTCGTACTGGGCCGAGGGCATGGATGCGGACATGGCTATGCGCATCGGGCTGTACGACCGCTACCTTTGGGAGGCGCATCCCGGCTGGGGCGACGCGACCCATTACGGCTACCTGCAGTACATGATCTGGTGCGAGTACACCCCCGGCTACATGGACGCCTACGTGACGCCCGGACCGTCTGACTTCTGGGACGTGTACGACGCCGCCAAGTCGTACTACGAATCGAACAAGGGCAGCTTCGAGGCGTGGGGCACCGAATGGCACAGCAACAGCTCTCAGAACGTGTGCGTCATAGCAAAGCTCGTCGAGCTGGGCTCGGTCGAGCTCACCAAGACCTCCGGCGCGACCAAGCTGACCGACCACAACGGCTGCTATTCGCTCGAAGGGGCCGTATACGGCATCTACTCTGACAAGAAATGCTCCAACCTCATCGACTCTATCACCACGGACGGTTCGGGCTATGCCCGGAAGGACCGCCTTTCCAGCGGCGACTACTGGGTGAAGGAGATCGAGCCGTCGCCCGGATACGCGCTCGACGGGAAGGCCTACCCCGTGACGGTGCCCGCGGGCCAGACCGCAGCCGTGAACGGCGGGGCCGTCAAGGAGACCCCGAAATCCGACCCCGTCGACATGCTCATCGCCAAGGTCGACCCAGACCTCGGTGACCAACCGCAGGGAGCGGCGAGCCTAGAAGGGGCGGAGTTCACGGTCGCCTTCTACAAGGGCACCTACCAGAACGCCGCCGACGCCGAGGCGTCGGGAAAGGCGGACCGCACATGGGTGCTCAAAACCGATGCCAGCGGGTCTTGCCGCCTCGCAGACAGCTACAAGGTCAGCGGTCCCGATTTCTACCGCCAGTCGGACGGAACGACCCCTGCGCTTCCCTTGGGCACCGTGGTCATCCAGGAGACGAAGGCGCCGAAGGGCTACAACCTCGACGACGGGTCCGGTGGCGCTCCCAAGAAGTACTGCATTCAGGTGACCGATGACGGCGCCTTGGGCGAAAGCGTCGACACGTACAATTCGCCTGAAGCCCCCGATAGCGTCATGCGCGGCGGGGTCGACGTCCGCAAGGTCGACAAGGAGACAGGCGATACGCCGCAGGGCGACGCCACCCTCGCGGGCGCGACGCTCGACATCGTGAACTTGAACGAGAACCCCGTCGTCGTGGACGGTGGGACCTACGCCAAAGGCGAGGCCTGCAAGACGATCACGGTGGAGTTCGACAAGGCGACGAACATGTATATCGCGTCGTGTCGCGATTGCCTGCCCTACGGCAGCTACGAGATACACGAGGCGGCCGCCCCCGAGGGCTACCTCCTGAGCGAGGGTTGGTCGCAGGAATTCTCGATCACGCACGACGGCGAAGTCGCCGACTTGACAGCCGACGCGAAAGCGCTCTCCGACGATGTCATCCGAGGGGGCGTGCGGGTCGAAAAGGACGATCTGGAGCTCGGGCGATCCGAGGCCATAGGCGGCAAGGACCACGCTTCCACGGAGGGCGCGTGCCTCGCCGGCATCGAGTTCACGATAACGAACGAGTCCGAGAACGCCGTCATGGTGGGCGGCAAGCTCTTCGATCCGGGCGATGTGATCGAAGCCATCAAGACGGCCTGGAACGAAGACCTCGGGGCGTACGTCGCCGAGACGGCAGCAGACGAGCTGCCGTACGGCACCTACTCCATCCGGGAAACGGCTACCAACGAGAGCTACCTGCTGACGGACGGTAAGGCCCGAACCTTTCAGGTAAGGGAAGAAGGCGCCATAGTCGAGGCCAGCGCCGAGGGCGAGGGTCTCGTATTCAGCGACCAGGTGGTCCGAAACGACATGGAGCTCTCCAAGAAGGCCGACGACAGCAATGCCGCCATCCAGGCGGCGTTCCTGGTGACCAATACCGAGACGGGCGAGGCTCATGTGGTCGTATGCGACCGCAACGGCGACGCCTCAACCGCCTCGAGCTGGAACCCCCACACCCGAAACACCAACGGAAACGACAAGCTCGCAGATGCCGACAATATCAAGGCGTCCGAATTCGACTTGAGCGCAGGGGTCTGGTTCGGCCTGGGCGAAGACGGCAGTATGGCCGAACCCGATGACTCCCTGGGCGCCATGCCGTACGGGCACTACATTGTCCAAGAGCTGCGAAGCGACAGCAATGCCGGCTACAGCCTCGTCGAACGCGAGCTCTGGATTGCCCGCGACACCACCGTGGCGCGAGCAGCGTGGATGAGCCTCGACGACCAGCCCTCCGAGAAAATCGGCACGATGGCCGGCGATGCGGGCGACGGCGACGGCTACGTGGACGCAGCCGAGCAGGTGACGGTCAAGGACACCGTCTATTACGAGAACCTCCGCACCGACGGGCGCGAGTACACCGTGGAGGGAACGCTCATGGTGAAATCCGAGAACGCGCCGCTGCTCGACGCCGATGGCAACCCTGTCACCGCAAGCAAGACGTTCAGACCCATGGGCCCCGCCGGGACCGTGGAGCTCGAGTTTACGTTCGACGCCAGCCTGCTCGCAGGCGAGACCGTCGTGGTGTTCGAGGACCTGCTGCAGGACGACAAGCTCGTCACGACCCATGCCGACATCGACGACGAGGGCCAGAGCGTGCAGGTCGTGCGTATCGGCACCACTGCAACGAGCGAAGGCGGCGGGAAGACCGTGACGGGCGGCACGGCCGTCATCGTCGACGAGGTCGCCTACGAGGGGCTGACCCCCGACGAGACCTACAAGCTGCAAGCCACGCTCATGGATTCCGAGACGGGCGAGCCCGTGCGCTGCGAGGACGGCCTGTCCCCCGCGGCGGTGACGGCAGAGGCCGAGTTCACCGCCGAAGCGCCGGATGGCAAGGCGAGCGTGACGCTCGAATGCGATGTCGAAGATTTGGGCGGGCACAAGCTCGTGGTCTTCGAGGAGCTCTTTGGACCGGACGGCGGCAAGGTGACCGAGCACAAGGACCTCTCCGACGAGGGCCAGACGGTGACAGTTGCCCAGATCTGCACCACGGCGACCGACGCTTCCGATGGCGACCACTCCATCGAGGCCGGCAAGGTGAAGATCGTCGACACGGTCGAGTACAAGGGCTTCACAGTCGGCAAGTCCTACACCATGCAGGGCACGTTGATGGTGAAGTCGACCGGCGAGGCGTTCGCCGGAGCCGACGGCAAGCCCGTCACCGCGACGGTGGAGTTCAAGCCTGAAAAGACCGAGGACAGCGTTGGGATACCGTTCGAAATCGACGCCTCCACGCTCGAAGACGGTGCGCAGCTCGTCGTTTTCGAGGAATGCCTCGATTTGAACGGCAACGTCGTCGCCAAGCACCAGGAAATCGATGACGAGGGGCAGACCGTGACAGTGGTCAACCCACCCGAGAAGACGCCTCCCGAGACGCCGCCTGATACTCCCCAGAAAAGCATGTTGCCTAAAACTGGTGATGGTCTACCTTGGGTGGCTCTCGCATGCTTCGCCGCAGCAGCGGCCTGCCTCATGGCCGTCGCAATGCTCGCTCGCAGGCGAGGCGTGGGGAAGAGCTCCGAGGGGGACGCCGATCCCGACGATGCCGAAGACGATGATGACGAAATCGTCTGGCAAGACGTGCGCTGGGAGTAGCCATGATGCGCGCAGCATTTTTCGTTGCCGGTTTCTTCGCGGCGGCGTGCGCATTCGCAGCCTGGTGCTGCCCATACGTAGGTGCACAGGCTGAAAGAGAGTTCGAGGATTGGTAGTAGAAGGGGCGTCGGGTTGACGCCCCTTACCATCATTGGCAGATTATGAATCACGTTCTCGGTGTAGCTTGGGGTTGCTATCGGCTTTGCTTGTCATAAGTACACAATACAGACATCTAGCTGATATGCGTACTTCCGGCGATCTACTGTCGAGCTTGACACATATGACAGAGGTTGTTTCGACGCAGATTCAGACGGATAATCATCGTGCAACCACGACACCAGGCGTTTCGGGTGCTTCAACACAAAGACAATCGATTCAATTGGTAAATCTTTTACCGATTCAGAAACTAGTCGAACTCGATTTCTTCATCGCCTATCTCGTAAATATCCACGCTGGTGTCTATGTCAATCGATTCGACTGTCCAATTTGCGGACAGGCAATTCTTTATGAAATTCTCTATCCTGTTCGCCCCGTTCATTTCCTTGAGTGTAACTACTAGGCCGAACCGCAGCTCTTCTCGCTGCTCTCCGTCGAGGCGTTTTTTCGTAGTCATCGAAATGCCCCAATACGGCGAGGCGTATGTCTTTTTTGGAATTCGCCTGGCCTTGATGGTCTCGCCGACGACTTTTACGTTGTCCCATTTCCGATAATATCGTCTGGCTTCACTCTCGTTGGTGAAGTCGCGCGGCTCACCCTGCATGTCGTTGTTTATTGGTTTCACCTTACCGTTGACCAGCCTGCCAAACTTTAAATCGATTTCAGTATTGGTGTAGTCGACCCCTTGGATCCTCGAGCAAGAAGGGAGGTAGCAGAGTGTAGCGCGTGCGTAATAGGGCTGGCCGCCTTTGTAGACGGGTACCGGTATCCTATAGCTATAGGTCTCGTAAGGGCCTGCAGTGCCCGATATGACGAAACGTATCTCGTCATCGGCAGATTGCAGGATATCCCTAATGTGAGTAGGAACGATTCCGTATCCCATGATATGGTCCGCATCACGCTTGCTCCATCCGAGGGCGGAGTCGATGATGAGAGCCTTCGCGGTTTCGCGGGGTAGTCCCATCACCTGTACGAGGAACGCAAGCTTTCTGGCAATCCAAGGAGAGGCAAACGAAGTACCCTTGCTGTAATACTCGGCCCCGTTAGCCCAAGTCAGGCAATAACCGTCGACGTCTCCACCGAAGCAGCAGATATCTGGCTTCTCGTAGAACTCCAAGACGGGCCCGCGCCGCGAGTAGCTTGCCGGATTGCCCTCCCTGTTCACTGCGTTTACAACAATTGAGTTGATTGAGTCCGCTGGCGAGCCGATACGCTTTACGACGCCTGTCCCTGGGTCTGGGTCGTTGGTGCCGGCGATCACGAATGTGACGTCGAACTCGCATTCAATCTGGTCGATAATCGCGGCGATTGGTGATATTGAGTACCGGGAGACGGGCAACGACGAGCCGAGAGAAAAGTTCCAAACCTTGATGTCAGTGTTGTTGGAAACAATGCTCCGAAGGTGCTTGGCTAGGAAGAACAGGCTGATGCGATTGCTGGCGGCTATGCCAAAATGCCTCACGCGGAACCGCCCACACCCATCTTCCATTAAGGGGTTCAGTGCCGGGCCGTCAACGATTATCGACGATACTTTTGTGCCGTGGAGGTAAGACTGCTCATCTCGAGGGACGTTCGGGTTGACCATGTCCCTAAAGTCGACCCAGTCTGCGAAGTAGACACGCTCTGGATCTTTATCAAACAGGGTGTCGATGACGCCTATGATGGGCTCGCCATTAGGCGGGTCGATTGACCTGCGATAGCCTTTAGAAGAACGCTCGTGGTCTTGGGGGGTTTCCGCATGTTCGACCAGGCTCATTGCGATAAGGTACGGTGCCTTTGCTCTGAGGGCATCGTACTGGCCCTTCTTCATGATGATGGTGTTTGCATCAATCATGTCGGTGTCGATATAGTCAAGGCCAATCTTATCGAAGAGCCTTGGTATGCTCAGGTCGGTAGAGTAAAGCGTCGCGATCACGTCGTCGTCGAAGTCGTCGGCGTCCATGTCGATGACGAACCTGTCGACATCTGCGACGTCGGCCAGGATTCGCGTGAAGGCGGAACGGAAGATGCCCAACGCTTTGAACTTTTTATCGTAATGCTCGCTATTCTCAACCCGATTGACGGAGCTTAACGTCTCTGCATCTATTTCACCGCCAAACAAAGCTTGAAGGGCGTTCGCGGTTTTGCGCAAGTCCGCCACCGATGAGGTAATTGCTTCTTGAGTGACACAATGCACGATTTGGTGCCGTGGGATTCCGTCGCCGTCTTCCCAGAATTTTGCACCGACGATGCTGTCGTCAGATGACTTCCTCTTCTCGGACAGAAGCCGTTTCATGCGGCGAGACTTGGGAACGATTCTGTTATAACGGACGCTCACAAGGGGCTTCGAGTTGACGAATTCCTCATCTTTCCATCGTGTTGCGATGGATTCGAGCTGGCGGGCAAGCCTCTCTAGCTTTGATTTGCTCACGCGTGTGGCGCCGGGCAGCTGAGGGGGGCCAATATGGAATTCGGTTGGATGGGTTTTCGTGAGCTCCCCCTTGAGCTTGAGGACCTTGTTCATGCACGCCCGTCCTTCATCATACGTGCGGCAGTGGTTTTCGGTACTGCGCTAAGCGTAGCGACTTCTCTGACCGTGAAGCCTTGGCTGCGAAGTTCGGTCAGATCAGAGGGTATCGGGCCGACCAGGGCCGTGTATACGCGCCGCAGGTAATCGTAATCGTCGGAAACGTCGCTGAAAGCTATGGACGTCTTGATTACGTTCTTTATATCGCCGGGGTAAGGCAGGCTAGGTGCAATTTGCATGATCTTCTTAAGTAGGCGCATGTCCCTTCCCGCAAACGGATACTTTCTCAAAAGGTCTTCCGCTATGAACAGCGCGACCTCGATACGGTCTTGCGTGGTATAGCGCGAGAAGTCGATGCATGCATCGAAGCGCCTTGTGAGCGCCTTGTCGAATGACTCGAACAAGTTGGTAGTTGCGAAGATGCAGGTTTTCTCCCCGGCTTTATCGAGCTCGCGAAGGAATGTCGAGGTAACGCGGCCCATCTCTCTCACGTCTCGGGAATTGACGCGGTCGAGCGCTATTGCGTCAATTTCGTCGAACAGCACGAGGTATCGTTCAGGGGTTTTTATCTTGCGGAGCTCTTCAAAAAGCCTCACGATGTTTCTGCTCGTTTCGCCTAGTTTGCTGCTGACCAGATTATCGAATTCGACAGACAGCAGTTCTCTGTCGAGTTGCTCGCACAAAAGCTTAACGGCTTCGGTCTTGCCGGTGCCCGGCGGTCCCTGAAGGAGGAACTTGCTAAGACCCGCATTCCTGACCACCGCGTTTTTCACGCCAACGAGATCGGTTTCGATTGCCTCTGGAAACGCTATTGCCGCGTGGTTCGTCGTCATCTTGGTGAAGAGCGAGAGCGTGTCGTCGTCGGACTGCACGACGAAAGCGTTGACATCCGTTAGTTGCGTTCTGATGTAGTCGGCAAGTTCTTCGTCGCCCGAAGCCGCAAAATCACTCGCGATAGAGCTGGCAAGGTCACGGAAAGCCACGTCGTTGCCTTCACAATGGAAGCGGACGAGGTTTAGTATGTCGCGCTTTTTCATCGGATTGCTCCTGTTTGCATGTTATGACGGCCCAATGATGCAAATCTAATGCTATCATATTAATGGGACAAAATCAATATAAATTGGTACACAAACAGAAATTAACAACTTGACATAGAGAGACGTTTGGCTTACATTCACACCGTGCTGCGGAAGTTTGGTTTCGAAGGAGGTGAAAACGTTGGTTGAATCTGCAGCAGGTAAGAGGGAGCGCGCGGATGGTGGTCCGCGCGCCCAGGTTCAGGATGATGCTTCGAACATCAACCATAGCATTGTTATTATAGTTCACAGCGTCGTCCTTTCAAGTTAAATGGAAGGATAGAAAGATGTATAGGTATTGCGTCAACAACCAAGCACAGAGCAACGGTGATCACGAGATCCACAAGAGCACATGCAGATATCTTCCGCCTGAGCGTCATAGGGTAAATTTGGGATACTGTAGCTCCGATCAGGAGGCGCTCAGCAAAGCCAAACGCCTATACCGCAAAGCCGACGGATGTGCTTTCTGCTGCCCGTCAATTCATAGGCGGTAGCATATCGCACCAGCGTTAGCGGGCTGGAGAACAAACCTGATTTCGAGGGGGCGGAGTGACGAGCCGCCCCCGACGTTTTTCGAGAGCCATGCCGCAGCTGCCGCTGTACGTTCCGTACGTGAGAGATGCTTATAAGCTTCATCGAATAGTTGAAAAACGTGTAAAACACGTGCAATATACATTTAATACACGTTATATTAAGCCGAGGTATGCTATCCTATTGCCAAGGCGAAGGCGAAGGGCCTTCCGAAAAAAGGAGAAGCGAAAGGAAGCGTGCAGATGGAGGCAACGAACGTCACCCTGCGCATGGACAAGGGGCTGAAAGAGCAGGCGGACGAGCTGTTCGCCGAGTTGGGGCTCACGTTCACTGCGGCGGTGAATCTGTTCATAAGGAAATCTCTAAGGACGGGAGGCATCCCCTTCGATGTGGACATGTCGCCCGCAAGGACCGATCGAACGGCTATGAACGCCGCATTCGAGCAGCTTCTGGCGTCGCTGGAGGCGCAGTCGAAGATGGGCAACATCGCTCCTGGAAACCCGAGCGGATACGGCATGTCGTTGTCGGCCGACGAGATCGAGGAGGCCGCAAATGCTGTCCGCTAGGGGATGTAGCTGATAAGGAAGGGGGAAACACGCGGGTGCCCAGCGCACGAGAAGCAAAAACGGAGAACAACACCTTGAATAGGGGCGCATGATGCCTAAACCCGCCATGAGAAAACGCAATACACACGAAACAACGAATTCAGCAAAAAAGAACGTTACATGGAAATTACTGTTACACGGAAAATATTATTACACGGAAAAATGGAATGTCGCTATCCTTGTGCAATGCAGGCAGGCGGCATGAGAGCGGGTGAACATGGAACCCAACCCCTTCGTCCCCTCATTCGGGACGCATCCAGGCAACTTCTACGGGCGCAGGGCATACCTGTCGAAATTCGAGGAAGCGCTCGACACGCCAGGCTCGCCGTGGCGCTACGTCGTGCTTACCGGGACTCGCGGCAGCGGGAAGACGTCTCTGATCGCGCAGTACGCCGTCCTGGCGAGGAAGCGCAAATGGGATTGCCTTGAGACGACGAGCCTGGATGCTCTCGACCGGCTCGTCCACTACGTCGGCCTCGACAAGCGAACAAGGAAAGAGGCTGCCCTTGCCCCGTCGCTGTCGATTGACGGCGTTGGCAGCGCTACCGTCGGGGGGATTTCAAGGTCGAGCGAGTCGGACGACTCGCGCTCTCTTCTGACCCACGGGCTCTGCCAGAAGCTCGGTGCCAAGACCTTTATGAAGAGGGGGCTGCTCATAACCATCGACGAGGTCCAGAAGATCAAGCAGGACGACCTTGTCAGGATCGGCAACGCGGTCCAGGGCGCCAAGAACCTGGGGCTGCCCGTCGCTTTGGTCGTGAGCGGCCTGCCGAATTCGTACAACCGCATCCGACGGTTCTCCGGCTGCACGTTCCTCATGCGCATGAAGCGGCAGAACCTCTGGTGCATGCCGAAGTCGGAGACGATCGAGTGCCTGGAGGGCCTGTTCGCGAAGGTGCCCCAAATTGCAATGAGCAAGGAGCGCCTGGTCGACGTTGGCCGCTTCACCGGGGGGCACCCCTACCTCATCCAGCTCGTCGGCAGCAACATCTACGAGGAGGTCGCGTCCCGGTACTCCCCGCGAGCGGGGATGGTGGTCGAGCCCGACGACGACCTGATCGAGGCGGCTGAACAGAGGGCCCTGGCAGAGTACCAGGCGAACGTGCTGAAGGAGCTGTTCCGCAATATGCGGAAGTCGACGCAGGTCTACATCTCGCGAGCCTTCTCGCTACGCGACCCGAAGACCGGCGTGATCAGGTTGAGGGATGTGAACGAGCTCTACCCCGGCGAGAGCGACGACCAGCTCGACTCGAGGCGCGCCTACGCGGTGAACACTCAGATCCTCCGCAAGCTGAAAAACGGCTACCTCGTGTTCGCTCTTCCGCATTTCGAATACGGATTCGAGCCCGTCCTGGATGACGGCGGGTCGGACTTCGATACGCTCACCGATGACGACTGGGCAGTCGAGGGGCTATAGTGGTCGACGGGCAATGTGTCGCCTTCTCTCAAAGTGGTTTCAGTGGTCATCCCCTTGTCTCAAAACCGGCATCGCGCGCGAGCGTGCTGTCATGTAGCTTGCGAATAGAGATTCCGTTCCTTTGTCTAGCAATTGCGCGTTTCGACGATACTTGCTGATCGTGCATTCTCATGGAGCACAAGGCTCGTATGAGAGCAGTTACAAGCGTCGCTTCTTACAGTTGTAAACACAGATTGCGCTCGTGTGAGTCCGGCGCCATCTCTCGTGGAACCGCAAGGGCCATCAAATTGGTTTTCGGCCGCTATATATCAAAATTGACATCCTATGGTTCGGCGTAAAATGCGCTACTGTACCGATAACCGCCGATTATCGGAGGGTCACTCGTTGCTGCGGGTCATCAATTGGCGTATCGAGAAAACGCTGGCAAACGCATACTATAATCAAATAGGCATCTGAACGAGTATCACAAGGAGTCTGCTATGCGCATCCTCATTATCCACATCAGCGATTTTCACATTAGGACTGACCTGTCGTTTGACGGTGAGGCGAGGTTTTTGCAGATGCGCAGGTCGCTTGGAAGCTTGGACGAGTACAGGGCGATTCTCGTCCTCTTCACCGGTGATGCGGCCTTTTCTGGGCAAGCAGAGGAATACGATCGTGTCGAGCTGCTGTTCGCGAAAATGGTGGATGTGCTTTCAGAGGGCTACGATGGCGAGGTCGTCACCCTTGTGGTGCCGGGAAACCACGACTTGTATTCGCCGGAAGATGTCGCCATCAAGGAAGCCGAACTGCTTGAAGGCAAACCCTCCTGGAGCACGATGGGAGGCATCGCGCGCGACCAGTTGGCGCGCATGGCAAACTACAATACGTGGGCTTCGGGCCGGGGATGCGCGTTCGACGATTCGCAAGTCATAACCAAAGAGGTGACCATCGGGGAAGGCGGGAGCAAGGCAATGCTGAGGTTTACCCTCATCAACACCGTACCGGTTTCTAACAGGATGTCCAGTACGGATAAACAGTATCACTTCATCGATGAAGTCTCGATAAGCCGCATAGCGTACGAAAAGGACAACGACCTCCATATAGCGCTGGCCCATCATAACCCCGAGTGGTTCGCGGACGACATGATGCGCCCCCTATCGGACATGCTCAGGTCATACGCCGATATTCTGTTGTTCGGCCATGATCACGTTGTCGGTTCCTACGAGCATGTCGAAGACGACAAGAGCACCATGGTGTTGCCGGGCGGCAAAAGCGATTTCGCCCCTGGAGGCGAGTTCACCTTTACGTCAATAGATTTGGATATGGGAAAGTATCCGTATGAGGCGCATATCGTGGCGCACAAATGGAAACAGCAAAGCCAGCGATTTGATGATGAGGGGAAACCGGTTCGGAGTATCCTTCCCAAAAGGGGCGCGCCAACGCCATCTCCGGAATTTCTCGATATGATCGGCACCGTTTCCGGCAACACCCTACTGTCCGCTCCGTTTATGGAATACTTCGTGTTCCCGCCGCTCGTGGGCTCAACGGATCTTGACACATGCGAGTCCGACAGGATCGACGATTTCGAGGGCTTCTTCAAGGTGCTCGAGTGCGAGAACTGCGTTTGCGTGAAAGGCGGGGGCAATTCCGGAAAGACGACATTTGCTCGCGCAATATACCTGCGAAGCATGCGCGAAGGGTACGTGCCCATCCTGCTTTCCCCCGATGAATCACAGCCGTCGGTTCGGGTGATGCTCAAGAACCTCGTCGAGGGCCAGTATGGAGACTCTGACGATGCCGCCGATAGGTTTAGGCGTTTAGACAAATCGAGGAAGCTACTGGTAATCGACGACTTCGACCGGTTGCATAAAAAGAAAACTGACTCGCAGTACCTCGCAGAGCTCCTTGCTCACGTAGGAACGATCGTGCTTATCTCGCGGGACGAACCCGAGTTGGACGCCGCCGAGTCTGTGAAAAGGCAGCTTGGCTTCGAGGGTTCGTCAATCGTCTTCACGATGGGGCCGTTCGTGAAATCGAAACGCGACAAGCTTGTCCGAAACATATGCGAGATAGAGGGGGCGGGCGTCGACACGCAAAGTAGGTTGACAAACGTCGTGGACCACGTGATCTCGAATCATCAGAGCATGTTCGACATGTCGCCGGATTTCATCATCCATTACGCGAAATACCTACTCGCCCATCCGGAGGCAATGAGCGCGAACGACGTCGTTCCCATGGGACAGCTCTACGAGGCGAATATTGAGGAGGCCGTACGGAAAACGCTTTCAAGGGGCGGATGGGGCGAGCGCGCAAGATTCTCCCAGACCATCATGGTTCTGCTCGAGGAGATCGCATACGAGATGCACGTGCGAAAAACGCCAGCTATTTCCCAGGAGAGGGTTTCTGGAATCGTCACTGACTATTGCTACGAGCACGTGCTCGATTTAGACCTAAATGTCTTCATCGACACGGTGCGGCAATCGAGAATCATGGCTGTCGGGCCAGATGGGCGGCTCAGGTTCTGCTCCATCAATCAGTTGGCGTTCTTCACCGCAAAGAGACTGCAGCGAAACTCGCCTCAGACGAGCCTTGGCGATGAGCTCGAGTACCTCCTCGACAACATCTGCTTCGAGATAAACGAGCGCATACTGCTGTTCCTAGCATACCTCCGCGATAACAGCGAGCTGCCCTATGAGCTTTGCGATAGGCTCAACTCCATGCTTTACTCGGAGGCGGAGTTCGACCTCGGATCTCAAGCCTTCGCCTTCCTGGCCGAACCAATGGGTTCCGAGATGTCGGTTGCCAAAAGGGAGGACGATGACAGGAGAAGCAGGATTGCCGACGAGAACGAAGCTCAGCTAGCCCGAAGAGAGCCTTTCGAATACTCCGATGTCTACGATTACGACGAGAGCGAGGTCTGGCGTTCGGGCTACACGATGATAAAGGCGTTAAAGTACATTCAGATGCTCGGTCGCTCGTATATTGCGCAGTATGTTCACACAGACCGGACCACAAAGGAATTCATTCGCGAGTCTCTGTTTGAGGGCTCAAGCAGGATATTGGGCAAGACGATGGATCGGCTTTCAGGGCATTTCGAAGAAATCGTGGACGCACTTTACGAAGACTTGGAAGAAGTGGCGGCAGATGACCCGAACGCTCAGCCTTTCGACAGGTACGACGTGGCTAAGTTTCTGCGGACGTTCAGCTGCGTGTTGTGCGTTTCCGTTTACGATTCAATTGCATATAGTTGTGCCGAAAGTGACACCGTGCGTTTCCTGTGCGATTACGACCGCGATGATTCAAGCTCTCGCGTACTGAAGGTGTGCATGCAGGAAAACGCGCTCGACTCGAGGGAGTTCGTAGATATTATTTGCGCAGCTGGGGCAAGTGCTAAAACCCAAGGACTTGAGAAAACGCTGTTACGCTTGATAGCAAACAAGCATATCGTGACCCATCCGAGCATCAGCCATAGGGATATCGACAGAATCTCACAACAGCTATTTGGGAGTAATGCCGCAAAGAAGGGCTATCTTGCTGGTCGCATCAATGCGCGAACGTCTATGAAGAATAGGGTGGACGAATGTGAAGCGCGCGGTTTGGTATGAGTTTCGGTCTTGCGAGGCCCGGCTATCGTAAAGACAGTACGGCGGCAGAGCTCGAAGAGGCCCAGGGCTCCCAGAACGGGCGTTTTCGCCACCCAGCTTGGAAGCCCATTTGCTTCATGTCGTATGCTGAAAGGATCTTCAATAGCTCAAACAGGCGGTTGCGCCATAATGTGGCAGGCGCGTTGATTTTAAGTAGATAGCTTAGTATGGTGAACAATCCGAAAACGTGCCTAGGGTCAATGATTTAGCACAGCGCAATCGCCCAACGCAACCTCAAAAGTCTCTCAACGCTTCGAACCCGTAATGCGACGCAAACTCCTCATATACGCGGTCAGCGGCCGCGGTGAAGTCATCAGCGATCGCATCCGTCCGAGCATCCGTCAAGCAGCCACATCGGCCAGTGTGGGCGATTTCGTTTCGTAAATCGATGTAGCCGTCGATTGTGTCGAAAAGCGCCTCTTTCCTCCTGTGGTAGGGCTTCTTCAGCGCTCCAGCAATGTCCAAGGTCCGGTCTATTGAGTGGAAGTTTTTCGCCGCCACCGAGGGGCGTTGGAAGGAAAGCCTGCGTGCCAAAGCCTCTTCAACCGTAATGCCGCCAGCGGCCAAGTCGGCCAAATCATCACGCCCCAACTGCAGCTTGAGGCCCTCGGAGTTTTCAAGGCCTGCGTGTCGCACGATGGCGATGTATGAATCGGTGAGGTAGCTCTCCCAGATTGAAACATAGTAGGTTACGAGCAGCGAGTTTACGAGGAATCGGGGGTTGATGTCGTTCAAAAAGAGCAAATCGGAGACTTTGTCCTCGGCATATGTCGCGCCATAGCTAATCCCGCCGCCGTCCATCCTAAGAAGTTTGTAGCGCATTATTGCGTTGTGGAATGCCCATCGCGGCACGAACAGGGCGGATTGCAGCTTGTTCGTGCTCTCGCCCTGTTCTTTGAGAAACCGATTCCTGCCCTCGTCGGTTTCAAATCTGCCGCCCAGGTAATCGTGAATCGCTTTGATAGTCTCGTTTTGCTTCCGTAGATCCCAATAGCTGCGCCCCACTCGCGTGCGCGTGTCTACCCGAAGCGCGCCTTTGTCGTCCTTGCAAAGATAGAGCTCTACTCCTACGAAAGAAATCTCGTTCTTGCCATCGCCGTGCCACATGAAGATATTATGCGCGAGTCCTCTCTTGTGAAACGGACCTTGGTATCCAAGAAGCTGTATCAGTTTCAACAGCCGGGTGCACTTCGTGCCTTTCGGGAGGAAGTTGGATGAGGAGTAGCTCATATCAATGGCCTTAGCTTTTACCAGGTTGGCGTGTTTTGACAAGTTCGTCCATGATAGTGCATTTTAAAGAAACGGTTTAGAACGGCCCGCTGGCTCGCATAGCTTCGTTGGACCAATACTCGCAGCATGCTCTATGTAACGAGCGCGTTGGCTTGCCGACGGGCTCGGACTCTGAGCTAAGAACGCTATTGTTTGAAGGAGAAAACAGGGCGGTGAGACACTTTTGCCGACAATAAAGGATTAGGCCAACTTACGATTCACCGTCAACGGTGATTCCCCCTCGTATCAAACCCTTTGTATTAGCCCGGGTCTTTTGTCGCATGTTATACGGCATCAGCTCGTCTGCCTAGCGCTTGTCCTTGGGCGGACAGGGGTCGTTGCCGTGCGAATCGGCGTTTGATATCTTCCCGTCAAGGTTGTGGATTACCAGCTCGGTTCCCTGATTGCGGCTGATGGTCCGTCCGGCGTTCACAGCATCCTTCTTCGTGTCGAAGTGCCCGGACGCACGCCGCGCCCCGCCTCGCTTTACGTCCCATCCGCCCCCGCTGTTCGGAACCACGTGATGCTGATTGTTCGGCATGGCCAACATCCTTTCTGTTGCGCGTGCTGTGCATCGCCTATTGTACTGCCTCGGATTCGGTTGACGAGACTCGCACGACTACCGTTAGCCCGCCGAGATTCGAAAGGGCGAGTCTTGTGTCTTAAGTAACTTTGAAAAGTGACTGCAACGGGCGTGGGGGCGCTGTGTTTTCCGAGGTAGATACAATGCGGAGAAGCTCATCGATGGCGAAGAGCAGGAAGACGCTGAAGCAGATGGCTATTCAGTCGCGTTGCGGTGAGTTCGAGGATTTGATAACGCCAACCTTCGTCCCGGCTTTCGGAATGGGCGCAACGCCACGTTATGCGGATGCCGCTACGTCAGGCGGATCAGCGGCCGCTTGCAGCGTGCGTTTTGCGGGAAGGACCCAAGCCATGTTGCCTGCCTTGCGTACCTGTATGGGGCGCTGGCAAATCGGTTTTTGGGCCATATAAGCAAAGCGAAAGTAAAGCGAAGAGGGGCCGAAGCCCCTCTTCATCCGATGCAATTATTAACATCTCTAGAACGCGGTCTCCTCCATGTTGAAATTCATAGCAATCCTCCTCGTCCATTGTTTTCTTTCGCAACGTTTGGATTATACACTATTCGCAATTAACTAGCCAAAATTCTAACTCTCCTCGTTTTCTAATGGTTTCTCGACGTCTACAACACCGCCACTCGTGATCTCCCATTCTAAGGCGAACTTGCTCTGACTGCCCGTCCAGCTTTTAACTCCGGCCGTTCCACCATCCAGGCCAAAATGGCTATAGAACACATCCTGGTCGCAAACGCAACATGAAGCATCCGACGAACCTTTATCGCATTTATAACAATCAACAAGCTTTGCTTCGAAGTTGGCTTGGAAACCTTGGCAATCGACCGTTAATGTTAGGCCGCTTATAGGCTCCGGCCAGGTATAGGTCACGCACGTATCTTCGATAGAAAGCCAGAATTCGCGCGACAGGGAAACCTTGAAATCCTCGGTTTTCCCCTTGACAATAAACGCTGTCGACCTCGGATTAACCCACAATCGCGAGCCATTTACTTTCTCACATTGAACCGTATATTTTTCGAAATGGGGATTCTCATGATCGCCGACGAAAGACCCTTGTCCGTCTGGCATTGAGGCCGTAACAGACATTACGCTCGCGTCGGGAGGAATAAGAGTACCGTCATCCCGAAAGTCCAATGATCTCACCGATCTCCAAACAAGAAGGTTTTCAAAAGCCTCCTCACCTTTGTTGGAATATGTTGCTGTCATTGTCTCAGATACGTGCATCGCCGATGGGTACTTTGGATTAAACGTCATAACGCGCCGAACGTCTAGCGAACGCTGTGGACGAGCTAGCTTCGCTGACAATTCGTTCATATGAGCTGCGACGAGACCACGCCTATCGTCTTCTTCCAACACGTTATTTGCAAGTGCAACAGCCGTGCTTCCCAGTTTGAGCAAATCGCTCTTGTTCGGATAGCCGTAAAGCTTTCGCTCTGGGTCAAACAGCGTGCTAAGCACGGTATCAACCGCTTCAACTCCTATACGTTTTTCGAGTTCTCCATACTGAAACACCAACCCGACGAGACAGGCTGCAAAAGCGCTCGACAATACAGCCATGACAGATGCTTCGAGCCATTCAGGATGGCCGTCCCATAAATGAAAGACGATTGCAAATAACACGATAGCAGCTGCAAACCCAACTGCGAACCAGCCCAATTTGCTTGCCACCTGTCGCCATATACGACCGAATAGCTCTTCATTCATCGTTTTTGTTCCTTTCGTCACCGCGCAGCGAGATGCAATTTGACAACCATTCCATTATTATACGGCCTCTATTGACTGGCTTAGTATGCGGAGCTTCGGTCTTGAGTCTTACATCCGAAATGAGCGCGACCAACATTTTGGGGGTGCTCACCTGGGATCGTCTGCAATTTGGTGCTGACATAATCTCCCACCGATAACAGCTGATTATCGGAGGGCCGCTCGTTGAAGTGGGCCAGATGGGCGAGCTGAGTGGCTTGGCCTTCTTGCGCAATCGCATGCAGGTTAAGTGATAGCGTCGATACAGCCCGCCTCTAGGAGGATGGCGTTGATTCTTCCGATGGCGAAAACGCATCTCCACTCAATCAGGCGCAATGTGTCTTGCGCACATTTCAGGTCAGACACAAATAGGCCCTCCATTACGACAAGTTGATAGAATGGAATGGTCGAATTAAACGAAAGGCAAACGGGGGAACGCATGGCTACAAGGACCATGATTGGCCATAGGCTGACATTCCACGTCTGGCAGCATCCGGATGAAAAGAAGCCGCCATCCAACCTGGATGGTATAAACCTGGCCAACTATATGTACAAATGGTGCCGCGAGCATCTCCAGGCGCCGATGATCGACGAGTCCACACAGAACTGGACCAGGATCGAGAAAGTCGAACGGCATGGTCAAAACGTTGTGATTGTCAACGTATGCTCGGGAAAATGGGGTGAGCGCGGACCAGTTGTCAACTCGGCAAGCGGAAAAGTCGGATACAACCTAAAGGAGCGGGATGTCCCCGCCGCCTACACCAGGGGCGTGCTGATGTGCCCGCCCGCCGGCAACACAGCCTTGTTCTTCTCCGAATACAACAACCGCGGAAGCGGCGCCGTCCAGATGCTCCGCGCGTTCATCTCGGATTGGAGGCACTCGGGCACCGGTTTCACCATCGATTCCGACCGAATAATCGAGAGCGAGGCTTTCCTGCAATCCGGCTCGGTGACCGCGGTGGAGGTGCACCAGCTTTCCCGGTCCCACGATTCCGCCGATCCGCTTTCCGACAAGCCAGGCTATATCGTCCACGCGTTTCGCTCCGGACGGGGAAGCGCTCTCCCCATCGTTAAATACTTCCAGATAAGGGCAAACCCGTCCCGCGCATGCGAAATCGTCAGCATTCCAGAGCGTGACTTCGACAAGGGCTCCATCGTATATGTCACCGTCAAGGTGGGCGGTAGGCAGAAGCGGATTCAGGTTGGGGACCCCGACGACAGCATCTACTACCGCGAAGTGCTCAACGAATGGAACGAGCCCAATCTGACGGATAGCGAGATACTCGAGCGCTGCAACGAGAAAGCCGTCGAATACCTCGACAGGCTCGGCGAGGAATGGCTCCCCATCTGGATGGGGTAGCTTCGGGGCAATGCAATGGGAAAATCATCTGTCGTAGGGATATTCAAAGGATACGTCCGCACGCTGCGTGATGTGCGCAACGGCGGGAAGGCATGCGTTCGTCCAGCGGACGTGCTCGTGCAGATTGCCCTGCCCATAGCGATCGGGATAGGCTGCTTCTTCACCGGCTGGCATCTAGCCAACCCCTCGAACGCCATCGTCGGCATCTCGATAGTCTCGGCTCTGATGTGCGCCATGGCAACCCTGCTCTTCCAGATAAGAGGTCAAATTGCAGTAGAATCGAACGAAGAGCAAGCCGACGGCGGCAACGCTGCCCCGCATTCATCTTTCCGCATGAAGCTTCGCGACAAACGATTCATCGACGAAGTTTTCGACGATGTCATGTGGGCAATCCTTGTCGGCCTCACTCTGTCGCTGTATCTAATCGTCGTCGACGCCATCGGGTTGCTCGCAGGTGGCGGAACCGTCAGCAGGATTCTCTCGTCTATCGCAGTTGCCGTGTGCGCGCACTTCGTCTTGGTAATCGGGATGTGCCTCAAGCGGCTTCGAAGCGCCTATAACGTGGTTTCCAACCGTGAATAAGGGCACAGTATCAGCTATTCAATAGAAAGCGGGGGAGCTTGCCCGCTGGATGCGCCGCCCCAATAACCCCTCAATTCCACGAATCACGATTCGTCGTCTTTGAAACGTTTGTTTTTGCCGCTGGAATAGTCCTTGATGATCTTCTGATGAATCGTTACGAACCGCGCAAAAGCACCGGCGGCTTCCACAAGTAGGCCGTTCACATCTTCGGGTAACGGGGTTCCGATGCCCATTCCAATATCGAAGTCTTCCAAAGGCCGGACGATGGAGCGCAGGGCTTTATCCGAGTAGTGAATATAGCCAGAAGCGTTGTCGTAAACCACGGCCGTTTCTGGGAAGTACTCGGACAAGCGTTCTTTCAGACGGCGATCGGTCATCCTCTCTCCCTGATCGTCCTTGAATCGGCTGATCTTCTCACCTTCAAGGTATCCTTGTATGAGAGCCTCGGGGTCTTCTGCGATGAACAGGGCATACGATCGAAAGCACGTGTCGATTTCCAAGCGTAGCAAGGCTCCTATGCATGTAAGATTGCGCGTTGCCATGAGTTGCAAGAAGCCATCGATAAGGCGCATCGAGCGGTCTACCGTGGGAATCAGGTAAAGGTCATCGGACGTAAGGGCGCTGGATAACGCCTCGCCAGTAAGCGGAATGTAGGCTTTCCGAAGCTGGCCGAGATGCCGCTTGATGATTTCTAGCTCCTTGTAGTAATGCACGTTCGGCATTGTTTCAATCGTTTGCATTGTGCTCTCTTCGATTGCGGGCGGAATCGTGTCGACATGCATTCTATATCGTATTTGTGCAGCATGGAGGCGATGGACGTCGTGCGCTGGCATCGGGAATTCGCCCAGTTTGCCATGGCAACGCATGCTGCTATGGCGAGCGAGCCGAAGCATGTAAGACCACCTTCGAATGTCTGCGCCGTTGGCGAGGGTGCGTTGTCCAAGAAGCAGCAGCCGTGTCTTAACGCTGCGTTATTCAAATGTGCGGATAACACATTTCAAAACGTTGAATGCGGCCTGTGAGATTTATAAACTGTAAAGGCAATTATGCGCCGCCGGAATTTGTCGAGCAAGCAGCTTGCCCTAGCATTTTTCGCAGTCTGAATTCGCGGTGAAGCACTCCAACATTTACGGGTGTTGGCACCTTTGCCATAGCGTTTATCTTCGATCAAGGATATGCGCGGCGATTCGGCGTGGCGCGCGATTGCGAGTGATAGAGAGATACGAGATCGCAGGAGGAAATCATCATGCTGTTTTATGGCGAAGATGGGCCGAGCACGGGGTGCTTCAACATAGGCATTGGCGGAACGTGCGTTTTGGTTGGGATGCGGGCATTACAGCGTCAAAAGCCACAGATTAGCGCAGCGTAATATACTTGCGATGAGAGCAGAGCTATGTCCGATTGTAATGATGCCGCTGAAATTCGGGCTCAAATTGGTCGAATGGCAAAGGTGTCGCGCGTTCTATCTGTGCTTTTCAGAATTGCCCTCATTGTGTTCGTTATCTTAGTTGTGCTGTTCTTTGCGGCGTCCGTATTATCGCGTGTTGAAATGGGCGAATCTGTTCTAAGCTTAATTATCGGCTTGATGCCGTTTGTCGCTTCGGCCGCTGCTGGCTGCATGTTGTTGTGGATTGCAGTGGCCGTATTCGAGGATGTGGCAAAATCCCAGTCTCCTTTTTCGGTAAGACAAGCTAAACGAATCACATTTGTCGGCGTTCTGCTATTGGTATATGCCGTCTGCGAGGCGATTGTGTCTATGAGCCCTTATCATGCCGCCATAGGCATTGCGGACGTCGATTATGTTGCTGCCCCAAGTCTCTTTTTGGATATAAAGCTCATCATGGCCAGCATCTTCTGTTTTTGCCTTTCATATGTATTCCGTTACGGAGCTCTCTTACAATGGCTGCAGGATGAAACGCTGTAGCCAAATGGGGGCTCCGTGATTGTTTTCACGCTGGATAAACTGCTTGCTGATAGGAAGATGCAATCGGTTGAATTGGCGCGCATCCTCGATTGCACGCCGCACACCGTCTCGCGCATCAAGACCGGAAAAGTGCGCGCTTTGAGAATCGAGACACTCGATGCTTTATGCGAGCATTTCGGCTGCAAACCGGGTGACATTTTGGATTACGTCGATGAAGACGAAGCGATAGCCCGGTTTGGTGAAGCGTATGTGCGGGACTACAAAGAGTACTTTCAGAATCGAGGCCAAGTGGAATAACGTTCGAGCCTCGTCACTGTTTGGAGTTATGCAGGGGTGATCAATGAGGCTTTCAGATGATACGGTCCTATTCATGTTTGGGGGCGTTCCGATTCTCGGGTCGTATGCTTCGGGCCATGTAATCGGGTTGACGCACGGAGGGCTTCAACTCTGCGAAAAAATGCAAAGCATTGATGTCGATCGCGAGGAAATCGATGCAGTCGATCCCCGGCTTACCGACGCCTTGGAAAAGGGGGCGTTCCTCCAAGGCTATGCTTTCACGAACGATTCGGGTAAAGCCGCATATGTGCACGTCACGCAACGTTGCAATCTTTCCTGCATTGGTTGCTACTCGCTTGACGACAAACGCAACAAACTGCCCGATGCCGCAGCCGAACAGTTTGAGCAGGCGTTCGAGAAGCTTGCTGACCTTGGTGTGGTGGGAATAATCGTTTCTGGAGGGGAGCCGTTCCTAAGAGCTGACCTCCCCGAATTGTGCGAAGCGGCCAAGCGTGTCGGCATAGGCCGAGTGACAGTCATAACGAACGGTACGCTCGTGACGATGGAGATGCTCGGAAGGTTGGCGCCGTTCGTGGATTGCGTGAGCGTCTCGTTTGACGGTCTATCCCAGAGTGCGCCTGCCTTCATCAGGAAAACCCAGCGGTTCAATGAGCTTGTCAGGACAATCAAGCTCATACAGGAAGCCGGTATACAAGCTCATATGATCCCGACCATACATCATGGCAATTATCGGGAAATGGAAGGATACCTGCAGTTGTCGGATTCGCTGGGCGCGTCGATGAACTTCAGCTTACTGTCGTGCTGCGATGTCGATAACGATGAGTTTGGCAGTTTGGTTCCCAGGGGCGAGGTGCTCGAGGACATGGGGCGAGCGGTGTTCGAAACGGGCAAGGCGTCGCCCGTTGACGTGCTCGATTTGCCTGTTGGGTCCAGCCTCGCTGTCAGAAGGAACTGCGGGGCGGCATGCAACACGCTGAGCGTCGGCGCCGATGGCGCAGTCTACCCGTGCCACATGTTGCACTATCCTGAGCTTGCTGTCGGAAACATCTTTAGCGACGACGCTCAATACATCGCCAACGCCCTCAGATCTCACAAGCTTGCGAATATGAGCGTTCGTGATATCGAAGCGTGCCGGCCATGCGCATACCAGCACGTTTGCGGCGGTGGGTGCCGGGCAAGGGCATATGCGGAAGCGGGTTCGCTCGCCGCAGCCGATCCCTACTGCGCAATGACTCGCGAGTTCTATCGGTGCTTAGAGCGGGAAATGTCTCAGGCGTACACGTAGGCAAGAAAAGTCCGGGAACCACTTCAACTATTGCATCATCAACTGGTCGAATACTGGTACTTGGGCAAATCAGTCGGGGGGGGGTCGATCCTCGAAGCGTCTACGAGAAGCTGCATCTCGTAGCGCGTCGGGTCGTTCCGGTCCGATGCGGGAAGCGTCGAGCATATAACGCAGTAGCCATCTTCTGGGGCAAGTGCCATTCGCGTCGGCACGGAAAGCTTCTGCATCTCGGCGTTCGTGACCTTGCACCACCATCCCTTGAGTTCCGGGTCCCCGGTTATATGGGGCACGGCGAAGGGGTCGGGAACCGGCCCTGCTTGAACGCTGTTGTGTGACGAGCTGGTCGCGATGATCTTGCTGGCCCTTATCTCGTCCTCTATGGTGAACTCTCGTTGCGACATGATAGATGCTTGCCCAAGCATGCGCTCGAACGCGCGGTCCTGATTTCCCCCGCTGCACTGCCTGCAGAGGAAAAAGCCAGCGGGGATGACGCATGCAGTAACGCCGAGCGGCAATCTGACTTCGTGAGGCATAAGGCGCGGCCTCACGGTCAAGGTCTTGTCCAAATCTCCGGCTTCCTCGTCCTTATTCAAGCGGCGTTTTGTGTACTCGGACCATATGCCCGACGGATACGGCTGATCCAAGTCGTCCACCATGATGGTTCGGTCCCAGAGTTCGGGTTCGGAATCGCGCCGTCCTTTCCACTCGAAAAGGTCGGATTGGGATGGATTACGGCCGAAGCGTGAGCATTCTTCGCAAGACGAACCATCGCAGCCGGGGGCGCCGCCCTTGCAATCGGCAACATAATAGCAGCCGCCGTCAATTGCCCGCACGCCGGAAAACGAAGGCATGGGTGGCGAGGTAAGAGATGCGAAACCATATAGCGTAGATTCGCTCCCGTCGGAGGACACGCTCGATAAGAAGCCGGTCGAGTCGCCGAGGCCCCATCCTATTGCCTGCACGGTAGAAAGCAATTCCACGAGTCTTGTGGCCCTGCTTGCGTTGTCGAGGCCGGTGTTTTCCGCCATGGGTGCAAGGGCCAAGTACCGCTGTGGTATATAGCGGAGATACTCGCCGTCGACATTGCCGATGGCCCTAATGTCTTCAGCTTCATTCGAACGATACAGGATGTCTTTCAGCCCTCTTCGGCCGTCGCGCATCTTCTGCATGTAACGGATTCGCAACTGCGCTTCGACGGCGTCGCTGCCTTTATCGGCTAGAGCGGCGATTTCCTTTAGGGTGAGCCCTCCTTCCAGCAGGGCGGGTACTTTCGAAGCCATCCAGAGCTGATCGTTGGTCCAGCGCATCTCGGATTGAGGGGAGGAACTCGCCCTTGCAGGGGTTACGATACCGCTTTTTATATAGGCAGCAAGCCTGAAGCGGGATATTCCGGTGAGAGCCTCGACATCGGCAGTGCTCATTCCCTCTATCGAGCTTGTGGTGCGACTTCGCGTCAAAAGAAATCATCCTCAAATGTATATAATCGCTACATTTGAGGATAGATTTTAGCAGTATGGATTCGCGCATTGGACGTGAATAGCTGGCAAATCTGCGCTCGAAATTTGTCAAGCACACATTTTGCGGCTGGATATGTGCGAGGCGATAATGCGACTTCGCCGATAAGGCGTCGCACACATTCGAGCCCGATTGAATGTGCGTAATGCTCGCCCCAGAATAATCAAACGTAGTGCAGTTTGGAATTGCGAGTAAAGACGAAAATGGTTCGGGCATATGCGAGGGTTGCATCAACGTGCATACGCGCGTCTTGCGTACGGTTGCGACGCTTCCGCTTGGCTGCCCTTGCATAAGCTGTTTCAAAAGCGGGTAAGGATTGTGCTACTTGCGCTTCTGGCCATCGTCGTGTCGCTATCACTTGCAGGCTGCCGCGATAGCGATGTACTTACCCAGAAAATTATTGATGCACCGGGCGTGTCGGAAATCGACTATTCTCTCGATCCGGTTCGAACCGATGCGCCCGAATCGGATAGGGAGGACATTGCCAACATATACGAGCAGGAGTCCCAATCACAAGATCACGAGAGGCAGCAAAACCAACCCGAGTATCAGCAAGACAACCCGACGACCGACCAAACAGCTGATCAGCAGCCGTACAGCAGCACCGTCAACCCAAACGGGCAGGCGACCGAAGGCGGTAAGGTGGATGGCAGCAGCGGGGACGCTGCCGACCCAAGCGGCAACGAGGCTAACCAGGGTAGCGCATCCGAAGAGGGCGATGGCAACAATGTAGGAGCGGGCAACGTCGAAGAGAGCCCCGTAGAGGGTAGCCCGGAGCAGGAGCCCAACCAAGACCAGCCGGAATCCCCGGCGGGACAAACCATCCGGATAGAAACTCCCGACCTCACCGACGAGCCGCAACCTGAGGACGACTCGCCTTCCCCCGAACAGGGGCAGAACGCTGGCAGCAACGACAACACGTGGAGCCCGTCGCCAAGCGGCAACGGCGGCGGCACTGGAGAGGACAAGCAAGGCAGCACGTACGCCGACGGCACATACGACACCATCCCGAGTGCGGGCAAGGTTGCGGCTGCGGGGCCATATGCCACCATCGTGCAGTCCCTGGGTGGCCGCGGGGCGTTGGCCGCCGCCCCCCAGCAGTGGCTCGACAACCTACCCTCCGGCGCTTACGACAACGGCAACGAGCTCATTGACGTGAAGGGAATCGCCGCCTGGGGCGACGGCGAGCAGATGACGGATGCCGCCGTCCAGGGAATCATCGACTCCGGCGCAGATGTGGTTCTAACCAGCAGCACGTACAACGTGATGAACCAAGATCAGGCCAACGCGCTCAATGCGGCAGGAGTGGACGTGCTCGTCGTTCCCGACATCGGCACTACCACTGCGTTGGATGCTGACATCGTGATGACCGTCGATGTCATCGGCGAGTTATTGAAGGACGCGGGTACGGGCATCCAATTCGACGCCAAGCAAGCAGCTGCCGTATGGAAGAGCATGCACAATTCGACGCTTCAAACATGTCTGGGCAACAACGGCGGATACTCATGTGCCTCATGGGGGTTCGACAACGCTTACATAGAAAACTATCTCTACCAAGGCTCGTTTGCCCAAGCGGAGAGCAGTCGGATTGGGTACACGTCTTTAAACAACCTTTACACCGTCTATGTCAATGGATGGGATGCGGCTAGCGATAACGGATACGGAAATCCCAGCAGAAGCTCCATAGCGCGTTCCAGTTTCGACCTCATCGACTACTATTTCCAACATTCGGGACTGCAAAGGGGAGGCAGTGTCGTTTCCTTTAACGGCACAATGGGCGGTTATGAAACTCTCACCGCTTATCTCAAGCCAAGCCTTACGTCAACAAGTCAGGAAATACTGAATGGGAACGGCCATTCGACACCGATAGTCATTACGCGCGATGAACAAACGGCGCTTAATGTCGCTCAATCAGCCAAGAATAGCTCTTCTGACTACAACTTCGGCTATGACTACACGGTGTATGTGATGCCGGGCGGTGTTGACGGATCTTGGGACGACGGAACGTTCGAGAGCTTCCTCGTAGCACCTTGGGCGTATTCGATTGCGCGCGAACATGGAACCGCCCAGGCTGATCAGTTCGTAAACAAATTCTATTTGGAATTTTACCGTTCAGATGCATCTGGGTTGGTGGATGGATACGGAACAAAGGTGGTAGTCGAATGTGGTTCATAGAGAAAGGAGATTATCGAAAACGCGATCCTTAGCGGTATTGCAATCCGACACGTTGTAAATGGCTTCAAAAGAAAGGAAAGCACATGCGATTTCAAAACCTGAAAACTCGCTTTGGAGTTATGGCAGTTGCTGCCGTAATGGCGTCATGCATCGCTGTTCCGTCGGCTTATGCGACGGCGTATTATGACGAAACGCTTGACGATGATGATATTGGCGCGATTCCAACCTCAGCCGCAACCCCCTCCAACGTTCGGCCAACGGCTGCTGCAACTCGTGCCGCCATGCCGGCCGTTGAGATTCTTGGCCTCCAAGGCGTTGAGGAATCGGGGCAGCTCATTACGCTGCAATTAGTCAACAATTCATATTATCAGCCAGTTTACACATGGGTTGCTCCCAAGTATATGCTCTTCACTTCAAGCTACTCATCCCAGCCGAGCGCGTATCTTGTGAATTTTGCCATCCATTCTGGTGTCAACATGGCTGTTTACAATGAGAGCCGTGCGGGTGGAGGGCAAGGTCCGAACGCAATCCTTGCCAATGGAATTGACACCCTTGGAGAGAATCCGACAGATGAAGAGATTAATTTGGTGGCAAACCAAACGGACGACATGTCTGTCTGGGCTATGAATCCCGACATTATTATTGGCACCGGAGGGAAGACGGATGCGGTTTTGGATTCCTATATGACGGGATATGACCATACAGATTACGTAAACTACAACGTAAACTATTATCCCAATATGATTGCGACCATCGGTGCCATTCGCGATGCGGTGAACAATTCTAGCGTTACTACGATTGCAAACGCATACATCGCGTATATCAACAATGCGGCAGATACCGTTATTCAACAAGACAAGAACAATGATGGCGTAATTGATGATGATGATGCGATTATAGTTGCCTGGGTCAAAGGCTATACGGCTCCAAATGGGATTACGGCCGCATCGTTTACTATCGGGTCAAGTTATGCCAACAATGGTACGGCTGCCCAGAACCGTTATCTTGAAACGGCAGAATGGGCTGGTGCTGTCAACTTGAACGACAACACCACGTCTGACGATATGCTCGTCAGCGTTGCGACGCTTTCTTCTGCAGACATCATTGTTGTCGGCGGCCAGCAGGGATCAAGCGACTTTGACACCATCATGGGCGGACTTTACGATGCCCAACTTCTGGGCAAAACATATTTTGTGACCGACAACAACATGAAAGCGGGATCTGCCTACGGCGTCGTGATGAACAGCATTGAGAACGCGCAAAACCTCGGGCGGATTCTCCAGCCCATCACGGGCATAAGCCAGCGTGATTCCCTTGCGTACTATTTCGAACATTTCTACCACATCAACTCGAACAACCTCGCGCATGTCATGAGCATGTCCTTGAACGGATACGTGCGCAACTGGACGAAGAGCCCGAACTATAATCTCGACCTTCCGCAGAACATCGCGCTTCTCACCGAGTGGAACGAGTCGACTGACTGCGGTTACACTCCTGCTCCGTAGGAGTAGCCCTCTCGTCCGAGAAAGGAAACGAACCAAAAGTGCGCCGCGCTCGGCGGCGTACGGCTGTTGCAAAGGAACTGGTGCACAATGAACGGTAGACGGAAACGGGAAGGGTCGCTTTTGCGCAAGGCGTTCTCGATCCTGCTCAGCCTGTCCCTGGTTTGGGGATGCGGCGTGTCTCCGACGGCAGCTCTTGCAGCAGACCAGCCGACCTCGTCCGATGCCGCTGTGGTATCGGACGAGGCCACTGCTCGTGCGCCCGGCATGGGCAGGCTCTAAGGGGTGGAAGTCCCCAGTGCGGGTTTTGGCGCCAAGCACACAGCCGAAGGCAAGGGTGTTGGGGGTGACTCCAAATCTGAAGGAAGCCCTAGGCAAACGACCGGCCTGACGGACAGGAACGCCGTACGAGGCCAGGATGGTCGGGTAACGCTCCGAGATAGGCGGACGCCCGAAGGCCAACGAAGATGAGGCCATCCTGGTA
>JAZLCO010000023.1:0-2061 GCA_045614225.1 Eggerthellaceae bacterium
CGACATGGCTACGATCCGACTTCGGCTGTGACGGAATGCAACTCCGGTTTCTACTGCTTCGACGCGAAGGCATTGTTCGAAGCGCTCGGACAAGTCGGAAGCGATAACGCGCAGGGCGAGTTCTATTTGACTGATGTTCTCGAGATCAGCCGCAATGCCGGCCGTGCCGTTCTCGCCCTTCCGGCGAAAGACCCGAACGAGTGCCTGGGTATCAACACCCGCGAGCAGCTTGCCGCCGTCGAGGAAATCGCCCGCACCCGATAAAGGCAACCAAGAAGTGGCCATCCCTTTTTGGTTCTTTTTCTCGTGAAGAGGGCGGTGGAACTAACAAGAGCACACGGCTCGATAGTACACTGTCGACAGTGAGTTAGAACGATGTGCAAGGAGCATCTCATGACTGATATGCAAAAGACCATGGCTGTTTTCACCGGTTCGGTTAACCCTGGTTTGGCAAATGGAATCGCTGCGGAACTGGGCTGCGAGCTCGGCAACGTGAAGCTCGAGAAATTCGCGAACGGCGAGATCTACGCCCGCTATGTCGACAGCGTGCGTGGTGCCGACGTGTTCATCGTGCAGTCCGTGTGTTCGGGCAACGGCTTCGACGTGAACGATGCGCTCATGGAGCTGCTCATCATGGCAGACGCCGCCAAGCGCGCTTCCGCCCGTTCCATCTGCGCCGTCATTGCGCATTACGGCTACGCTCGCCAGGAGCGCAAGGCCGCCCCGCGCGAGCCCATCACCGCACGTTTGGTTGCCGACCTCATCACGGTTGCCGGCGTCGATAGGGTCATAGCCATCGACCTGCATCAAGATGCCATTCAGGGCTTCTTCGACCTGCCGGTCAACCACATGACCGCCATGCCGATTTTCGTGGATTACTACAAGAACAAAGGCTTCGATCCCGAGAAACTGTGCGTCGTGTCGCCCGACGTCGGTCGCGCCAAGGCGGCCAAGAAGTTCCAGACGATGCTCGACAGCGACATCGCCATCATGCACAAGGACCGTCCGCGCCACAACCAGTCCGAGATCACCGCGCTCATCGGCGATGTCACGGGCAAGGTATGCATCATCAACGACGATATGATCGACACGGGTGGCACGCTCTGCGCTGCTGCTGACACGCTGCTCGCACGTGGCGCCGAAGCCGTTTACGTCTGTGCGACGCACGGCTTGTTCAGCGGCCCGGCGTTCGACCGCATCGAGAATTCGAACATCACGGAAGTTGTCGTGACCGACGCCGTGCCTGTTCCGCTTGAGCGCCAGACTGGCAAGATCAAGGTGCTGTCCGTTGCTCCGCTCGTTGCCAAGACCATCGATTGCGTCTACACCAACGGTTCGGTAGCCAAGCTGTTTGATTAAGTGAGTCACTTTGACTGTCAAAGCGACTCATTCCCATGAAGGGTGATCGTCCGTGGCGCAATACCTCATAGTTGGCTTGGGGAACCCAGGCGAAGAATACGCCGAAACCCGGCATAACGCCGGGTTTCGCACTGTCGATATCTTGGCCGACGAGATGCGCGCTCGCTATTGGAAAAACGAGTGCGGTGCACTGACGGCGAAGGGCGTCTACCGCGACCACGACATCGTGCTGGCGAAACCCCAAAGCTTCATGAACGTATCGGGCGGCCCGGTCAAGAAACTGTGCGATGCATACGGCATCGAGCCCGACCATCTGATTATCATCCACGACGAGCTCGATATCGATCCGGGCACCGTGCGCGTGAAATTCGGGGGCGGGCATGCCGGGCATAACGGCTTGCGTTCGATTTGCGACAAGCTGGGAACGCGCGACTGGTACCGCGTGCGCTGCGGCATCGGGCGCCCGCCGGGACGCATGGACGTCGCGGATTTCGTTTTGAGCGTGCCCAAGAAGGAAGCAGCTGACGACTTTGCGTATGCTGTCGACCGCGCTGCTCAGGCAACGCTTTGCCTCGTTGACGAAGGTCTCGAAAAAGCTCAACAGCAGTTCAACTAGCATGCCATTTGGCCTGTCCCCAACGGCACGGTCAGCGGTATCATAGGCGAATGCAAAACACTGACCGAACAAGCAGACAACAAGAA
>JAZLCO010000024.1:0-2827 GCA_045614225.1 Eggerthellaceae bacterium
CGAACAGCACGAGCGACTTCAGCGAGCGGATGTCCTCGTCGGCCTCCCAGATCTGGGCCATGTCGTAGTCGGAAGCTGCCGCACAGCCGGCGTTTTCGGCGATCGCGGCCGACTCGGCATGGACCTCCTCGATGAGGGCGCGGACCGAAAGCTCGTTGAAGTTTACATTGGTCACGCAGGTGAACAGGCCGTCGACGACCAGGTTGCAGGCGCGTTCGCTCGCCGATCCCGCGCTTTGGCACGTGCGGGCGAGCCCGACGAGCGCCCCCGTCAATTCATCTTGCGCAGCCGCCACGTCAGCAGGCTTGCCGCATATGCCCGCCTTCCCCGTGCACGCCTCGCACTTGGCAGTTTGCTCGCATTGGAAACAAAACATCTGGTCGGTCATGGATAGCTCCTCATCTCTCGTCTGTTCGGCGGCCGCACGGCCGATTTCTGATGCGAAGATACTGGCGTATCTCGACCTTGTATGTTGTAATTACAACAAATGTGAATTCTTCCGGTGAAAGGACGACGGCGTGGGCGAAGCAGAATTCCTGTCACGCACTCCCCTGTTCGCAGGCTCCTCCCCGGAGGAGGTCTCCGCGATGCTGGGGTGCCTCGACGCCCGCAAGCGCTCCTACGAGCAAGGGGCGCGCATCCACCGGGTGGGGGACGTCATAAAGACGGTCGGCCTCGTGCTCGAGGGGTCCGTGCGCATCGAGAGCGTGGACGTGTGGGGCAACGTGAGCGTCGTCGGCGTTCGGGGGCCCGGCGGCATGTTCGGCGAGGCGTACGCGGCGGTGCCGGGCGAGCCCCTGCTCGTGGACGTCGTCGCGGCGCAGGACTGCGCGGTGCTGTTCCTGAATCTGGGGAAAGTGCTCGCGACTTGTTCGCACGCATGCGCCCATCACGCGCGCGCGAGCCGCAACATGACAACAATGATCGCGCGGCAGACCCTGGCGCTCTCGCGGCGCATCTTCCACGTGGCGCCCAAGACCATCCGCGGGAAGGTGCTCGCGTACCTCTCCGACGAGGCCGAGCGCGCCGGCGCCCGCGAGTTCGACATCCCCTTCGACCGCCAGCAGCTCGCCGACTACCTCGGGGTCGACCGCAGCGCGCTTTCCGCGGAGCTCTCGCGCATGCGGAAAGCGGGCATCCTGGAGACCCGCCGAAGCCACTTCGTGCTGTTCTGAGCGCACGGCCGGGCCCTCATCGCGGCGGCCGATTCCTCCCCGAGAGCTTCTTTCGCAGGTATTCCGCGGTCATGAGCGGGTGGCGCAATGCCATCTGCGGGGCCGAGTAGCGCATCATCGCGCTGATGCGCGCCTGCGCTTCTCCCCGCTGGCAGTGGACTTCGCAATCTTGGCAGTTTCCCGCATGCCCGAAGGGGCACGCCTCCGTGCGCGCGAGTGTGGCGTCGACCGTTGCGCGGCAAGACGGGCACAGCCCCGCCTCATCTTTTGCTTCGTCGTGGTGGGCGCTGCAGTAGATGCGCCCGATTGCCTCGAGGGTCTTCCTGTCTCTGTCGGTTTGCCCGCCCATGTCGATTGCCTTTCTGGCGCTACCCCCGGAGACAGCGTCGGTATTCGCTTGGGCAACGAATCATACCCTATACTGTGCGGTTTCGAACTGCAGGCGATAGCGACTGGGGCGTTGGGCATGGCATCCGTCCTCATCCTCGATGAAGGTGCCGTCGGTCTTTCCAATCGCCTCACGCAGGCGTTCGATTGTCCTTTTGGTCCTGACGGCCATTGCGAGTTCCCTTAAGCTGCCTTGGTAGTTACGCTGCTGGCAATTATCCGAGTTGCCCTGTGCGAATAGATGCTGTAAAATACGCATGTGAATATGCAGCAGAAGGAGGCGCGTCATGCCCAACATCAAGCCGATTTCCGACCTCCGCTCCTACACCGCGGTGCTCGACGAAGTGGCGCAGGGGTCGCCGGTGTTCCTCACGAAGAACGGCCGCGGTCGCTACGTGATCCAGGACATCGCGGACTACGAGCGCCATGAGGCCGAACGGACGCTCCTCGCCCAGCTCGACTACGGCAGGCGCGCGGCCGACGAGCGGGGCGTCCTCACGACAGAGCAGGTCCGAGGAATCTTCGCAGAGCGCTTCGCCCAGGGGGCCTAGATGGAACTCGTATGGTCGCCTGCGGCGGTGGACGACCTCAACACCGCCGCCGACTACATCGAATCCGAGCTCGCAAGCCCCATGGCGGCGAGGCGCCTGGTCGATTCTGTGATCGAGAAGGCGCAGCTGTTCGCAAACGTCCCAGGAGCTGGGACGGTCCTGCGCACGCTGGGCGGAATCGACACGGGGTACCGCTACATGGTCAGCGGGAACTGGATGATCTTCCTCGAGTGCGCAGACGGGCGGGCGCTCGTGGTTAGGGTGCTCTATGCGCGAAGTGACTACATGAGAACGCTCTTCGGCGAGGTTGGCGACTAGCACCAAGGCACAACGGCGCCGAGATGCATGTTCTCACACGTCTCGCAGCGGTCGTCAGTAGTGCTTGCGGGAACGGCCTTTGGGACAGCTGCTTCCAGCCGCCCCACACAAACCCTGCGAGGGGGGACTCGGAAACGGTGATTTCGAGCAATCGGGGGGAATTCGGGGGGAATGCTAGAGAATACCAACTTGTACGTGCCGATAGGAGGCGATAGCAAAATCGGGGTTTAACTGGGATGACGGTTTTACAGGCGGGAGAAAAGAGGCGTCCCGATACGAAAGACACGTGCTCATAACCCACGTCGCAGCATTGAAAACTGAAGAGGATTTCCGTCATAGTGCGGGGTGGAGCAGTCTGGTAGCTCGTCGGGCTCATAACCCGAAGGTCGTCGGTTC
>JAZLCO010000025.1:0-28785 GCA_045614225.1 Eggerthellaceae bacterium
GGTGATGCCGCCCAGCTCCATGACGACCCCGCCGGGCTGCCAGGGCTCGGCGAGCCCCTCGTTCTCCCCGACGGCGATCGCCGCCATCATCGCCATGATCTCCATGACGTCGGCGTCCTCGTCGGTGAAGCTCCCGCCGTCTGCCCTGTTGACGAACTGGACGACGCCGAGGTCCTCGGTCTGGCTGGAGAACGGCACGCACACCATGGAGGTCACGGGCATGCCCATGAAGTCGATGGCGGTCTCGACGTCCTGGGTCGCGTCGAACTCGAAGAGCCGCTCGGCCCTCTGCGTCTCGAAGACGCGCCCGACCGACCCGTCGCCGGGCGCGTGCGACCTGCGTGTGAGGTCCACGGGCCCGATCCAGAAGTAGGGGTGCAGCGCGCCGTCGCCCGCCTTGTCGGCGTACCATATGGCGCCGCCGGCGGCGCCGGCGCTCTCGACGATGACCTTCAGGCCGCCCTGCAGCGCCTCCTCGAGCGTCGTCGCGTTGGCGATCGTGCCCTGGATTTCGCCGATGGTCTTGAAGTACTTGAGCATTGAATTATCCATTTGTGTCCTAACGCTCCGCGATTCGAGCACACGACACTGGTTTTCACACAGCTATCACCATGATACGCCAATCGAAAACTGGGCCAAAAACCATTTTCCCCGCGGGAGTTTGATCGCGAATCACTTTCCCCCGGGGAAACCGATTTCCCGCAGGGAAAGTGATCGGGGAAGCAATCCATAGAAAGCGATTGACATGAGAGCTGAAAGCCAATTGAATACCCAAAATTGAGTACCCGTGATACCTGTTTTTATGAATCGCCGAGATGCGAGGTCTTTCGTAAAATGAAAACTACAAGATAACAGGTCAGTATTTCGCGCTGGAAATCTGCGCAGCAACGCAAGGAACGTGAAACGATGGGATTGATATTCGGTGACGAGGCGCGGGCGGCTTTCATTGCTGGTGTGGATGCGCTTGCAGACACGGTTAAAGTGACGCTGGGACCGCGCGGACGAAACGTTGCCATGCCCCAGAAGGCCAATCTCCGCGGTGCCGATTATTCCGATTCGGCAGCCCCAAATGCGCCCGTTCTCATAACGAACGATGGCGTCACCATCGCGCGAAGCGTCGTTCTTCCCGATGCCACCCAGAACATGGGAGCCCAGCTGTGCAAGGAAGCTGCAATTAAGGCCAACGACGTGGCGGGCGACGGCACGACGACGGCGGTCGTTATCGCCCAATCGCTCCTCCAAGGTGCTTTTCGCGCCATTGCAGCTGGTGCCGATCCGCTTGCTTTGAGGCGGGGCGTGCAAGCTGTCGGCGATGCCGTCAACGAGCGGCTGCGCGCGACATCCGTACCCGTTGAGACACGTGAGGACATCGCGCGTGTTGCTACCGTTTCGTGCCAGGACGAACAACTTGGCGAACTCGTGGCAGAAGCACTTGACGCAGTGGGCCTCGAAGGCGTGGTGAGCATCGACGATTCGCGGCGTTTCGACACGACGCTCGATGTGCAGGAAGGCATCGTGTTCGATCGCGGGCTCGAGTCTCCTCACATGGCAACCGATTCTGCAACGGGTGCAGCCGTGCTCGAGAATCCCTATATCCTGTTCACAGACAAGAAGATAACGAGTCAGCAAGACCTCATTCCCGCTCTCATCTGTGCTGCAGAAGATGGTCGCGATTGCCTGATCGTATCCGACGGTGTCGAAGGTGAAGCTCTCGTGCTGGTGCTGACGAACAACCGCAAAGGCGATATGAACGTTGCATGCGTGCTTGCGCCCGAATACGGCGAGGGACGTCGCTGGCGAATGGAAGACATGGCCATTCAGACGGGTGGCGCCTATATCACAACCGAGGCGGGTATGAGCCTTCGCGACGTCACACGCGAGATGCTCGGCGAAGCCGAACGAATCACGGTCACGCCCAAGCGCACAAGCATCGTTGGAGCCAAGGGCGATCCGCAGGCTGTGGCCGACCGCATTGCCCAGCTGCGTTACTACGCGGCGAACACCGACTACGAGTTCAACCGCAAACGCCATGAAGAGCGTTTGGCTAAGTTTGTCTCGGGTGTTGCGGTCATCCGCGTGGGCGGTGCAACCGAGGTTGACCAATGGGAACGCAAGATGCGCGTCGAGGATGCAGTAAACGCGACACGCGCAGCGCGCGAAGAAGGCGTGATAGCGGGCGGGGGAACGGCGCTGTTCAATGCGGCGGTTCAACTTGCAGACCTACCTGAAGGCCTCGCAGGTGATGAACGCCTCGGTGCCGAAATCGCCCTCGAGGCATGCAAAGCGCCCGCATGTCAAATTGCCGACAACGCTGGCGCAGAAGGCGCTGCGGTGCTCGCGCGCATGGCCGAGCTTCCACAAGGCACCGGTTACGACGCAGCACGCGGTTGCTTTGCCAACATGCTTGAAGCGGGCATCATCGATCCGCTGCGGGTGACTCGCAGCGCCCTCGATGCTGCGTTTTCTGTAGCGGGCACAACATTGCTGACGGAAGTGGCGAACACGAAATAATGTGTCAATGAAAGCCTCTTTTCGACGCATTTCGGAGAGATGAGGGAGAACATGGCAACGCGTGACGACCTGTGGCGGAAATTTGTCGCCGACTATGAAATAGACGTTCCGGAAAGCGCAATCGAGAACGAGCTTGAATATATCAAGCTGGACATGAAACACCGCATGCAGTATGACCAGATGTCTGGTGGCGGAATGCATTTATTCCCGCAAATGGAGCTCGCCGAACAAGAGGCAGAACTGCGCGAAGCAGCCGTGTTCGAGGCAAAGGCTCCACGCGTGTTGAAGGAAATCATCGCACAGCAGGGTATTACAACTACGCAAGACGAGCTCGAGGCGGAAGCTCAGGCGATGGCTGAACGCGAGGGCAGTACGATTGAGATGGTGAAACGGTTTTTCGGCGACGATTTCGCGATGCTCGAGCGCGATGTACTCGAACGCAAGGCGATAGATTGGGCATGCGAGCAGATGAAGTGAGGATGCATCATGAAGCGCGCGACCGATATCCCCTGGGAAAAAATCTACGATTACGTGCTGGTATGCGGAAGGGAGCACGACCCCAACCACTTTGTGCAGGCTGTTCTCGAAGAGATGAGCGACCTCGTGCCATATGACCAAGGGCTTGTTTATTGCTTTGACGAATATCGTCGGGTAGAGTTCCAGCATCTTGTCAACATCAAAAGCCGCTGGTCCAACATGTATCTGAAGTACTATTCGTTACTGTTGGATGACAATTTCAACCTAAGGAAAGAGGTTAACGAACGTTTCGACATCCCATATGTCGAGCAAATAACGTGGTCTGAAGTCCCTCTTTCCGAATTCATCACCGACTACATTATGGCGCGCGGCGTTCTTTGCACGCTGAGCATGCTCTTTTTTGATCAAAACGGCCTGCCGCGAGCCGCCTTTGCATTCGACCGTACACGCTCTTCGAGTTTCTCCAGTTACGAGATCGAGATTGTGCGCTACGCGGCGGCACAGCTTGGCAATTTGTACAAGAACTTCTATACGAATCCTGCCAGCATTCCAGGGATGGCGAAACCCTCGTTCGATGCCAAGATGGAGATCCTGCTCACAAAGCGCGAGCAGGAAGTCGTCAGGCTCTTGTGCCGCGGCCTGTCCCCTGCGCACGCAGCCAAGACCCTCAAGATCAGCGTGTCAACAGCGTATAAGCACATCGCCCATATCTACAAGAAGCTGAACGTGTCGAGTCAGCAAGAGCTGCTTGTGAAGGTGCTTGGCGACAAGCAATAACCGCTGAAACAGCGGGCTATTGCAAAAGGGGCACCGTTTTGTCAGGTGCCCATGCTCTGCTGAAAGCCATATACCCATATTTAGGTAGCATAAATACTCGTATAGTTCCATTTTCCACATTGACCTGCGCATTCATACTGTGACACATCAAACATGGGAAGTGCGTTTATCCCATTGCCCCTCGGTAGTTCGGCCGTTTCCGGCTTGCTATAAAAACACGGTGTGTATTCAAGAGAAAGGGTGCGTATGGATAAGGAAACGTTGTTCGAAATGTCGGCAGACAGCCTGGAAGACGTCGAGTCGATGTCGGACCTCATGGACCTTTCCGGCAAAGTGGCAGTCGTGTCCGGTTCGGTCGGTCTAGCTCTCTTCGTTGTAAACCGTCTTGCTGAGCTTGGCGCCAAGGTTGTGTTCGGCGCGCGTTCCGAGGAATGGGGAGAAATGGCGCTCGAGGCGCTTGAGGACCTTGGCCGCGAAGACGTCGTATTTAAGAAGTTCGACACGCGCGTCGTCGACGAATGTCAGGCTCTCATCGAATTCGCAGAAGAGACGTTTGGTCAGGTTGACATTTGCGTGCCCGTTGCTGCAACTTGGCAGGCTCGTGCTTTCCTTGACATGGACGAAGAGCTCTACGACGACATCATTGACACCGACATGAAAGGCCAGTACTTCCTCGTGCAGGCGGCAGCTCGCTCGATGGTCAAAGCCGGTAACGGCGGCAAGATCGTCACCATCGCTTCGGTTGCTTATCGCGGTGAGGACATGACCAAGCTTGCCATGCTCACGCCCTACAACGCCGCAAAGGCAGGCGTCATCGGCATGACGCGCGGTATCGCCAAGGAGCTCAAGCAGTACGGCATCAACGTGAACTGCGTCGCACCTGGTGCGATGGTCACTCCTGGCGCAATCGCAAACTGCATGAGATCAGTCGAGCTGTATGGCCCCGAATGGCAACACGACCAGATGAGCCTCTCGGACGCTCCTGTCGCCTCGACCCCCGACATGATGGCACGCATGATCGTCACCATGTGCACGGGCATCTCCGATTTCATGTACGGCAAAGTTGTCGACGTGGATGGCGGCGCTGGCCTGAGCTTCCAAGAAAAGCCTTGGAGCTACACGATGGAGGGCGGCCTGCACGCTTAATTGACGGATTGGGAACCTTCCCAATCCGTCGCACTAATAGGGAACGACCCGTCAAGAAGGCGGGTGAATTATAAACAAGCATGAGAAAGGAAACACCATGGCAATCAGCAGCAAGAGCAAGCTCCGTGAGATCCTCGAGGACGAGCGCGCAGTGGCGATCATCGACGAGTACATCCCCGGCTTCGTGAGCAACCCCGAGCTTGGCCCGGTGGCCGGCATGAAAATGCGCGTTCTTTTGAAGTTCCCGCAGGTCGACCTCACCAAGGAGCAGGTCGCTGAGATCATCGAGCGCCTGGACGCGCTGGATGCGTAAAGACGCTTAACGCGCTTACATCAATCGTCGTAACTCTTTGAAAGGACAACAAATGGCTGAAAAGACCGCTGACATCAAGATGTCGACCGCGTCGAAGACGCGCAAGAACTTGGCCTACCTGCAGAAGCAGAAGGACGCCGGTGAGAAGCTCGTCCAGATGTGCCCCGCAGAGCTCGGCCCGTTCTTTGCGATGGCTGCTGAGATGGTCGGCTGCGACATCTGCCGTATCCCGCATATGATTTCCTCCCGCTCTGGCACCACCTTCGAGGAAGATGCAATCGGTTCGCGTATGACCGTGAAGAAATTCCGCGAGTACACCAAGGTCATCCACATCAACTTCTACATGCCCATCGGCATGTATGCCGACAAGATCGACGCCGTCAAGTACGGTGCTGAGCTCGTCTTCCACGGTGCCGACTCCATGCTCCCCATGGGCGTGACCAACGAGACGCTGAAGTACATGACCGACAACTACGTGCCCGTGTTCGGCCATATCGGTGCCATCTCCGGTTGGCAGACCAACGCCACTGGCTACAAGAAGGTTGGCAAGACTGCTGAAGAAGCCTTCAAGATCTTCAAGTGGGGCTACGAGTATCAGGAGAACGGCATGGGTGCCATGACCATCGAGCTTACGCCGATGGAGGTCTCGCAGGCCATCTCCGAGAAGCTGCGCGTGCCCGTCATCTCCATCGCCGGCGGCGCGCCGTGCGACGGCTCCGAGATGGTCGACATGGACACGTTCGGCGTCATGCCGAAGCCGGCGTCTCATGCCGTCTGCACCGCCGAACTGCTCCCGTTCCTGTGCGAGGCGTACGCCGACTGGGCCGACATGGTTCGCGAGGGCGATTACCCCGAGGACAAGCACGGCTACCACATGGATCCCGAGGAGCTCGAGAAGTTCAACGAGATGATGGCCAAGTTCGAAGGCTAATCAATCGAGACATCTTTCGACGAACGGTTCAGATGGGCGGCATGCTGGTGGGCGTGCCGCCCTTTTCACAAGGAGACCGACATGCATGATTTTCTGAACTACGCGGGTAAGGTTTGCGTGGTTACGGGCGCAAGTTCCGGTATGGGTCGCGCACTTGCCGAGATGCTCGTGGACCGGGGCGCGGTGGTCTGGACGGCGAGCAGGGGGCAGGCCGAGGTGCCTGGGCAGGCTGGTTGGGTCAAACTCGATCAGGTGAGCCAGAACAGCATCGACGAGGCGTTTGCCAATCTGCCCGAGCAGATCGACTGCTTCTTTGGCGTCGCGGGTGTTTCGGGCGTCAAAAACGACTACATCGAGACGTTCACGATTGACTTCGTGGCAAACAAATACCTGCTGGACACCTATCTCGCAACGCGCATGACTCCAGGCGGATCGATAACGTTCGTCACCTCGACGGCGGGCGTGCGCTGGGCCAAAGAGGAGCTCATCGATGAGTATCGCGACATCGTAGAAGCCGATGGCTGGGATGCCACGATTGACGCCATTCACGAGCTCGACATGGACGATGCGGGTGGCAACATGGCCTACATGCTGGCGAAGCGCGCTATGAACTTCCTCGTGGCCAGCAAGGCAGCCGAATATGCCCAACGCGACGTGCGCATAAACGCCGTTTTGCCCTGCTCGACGGGTTCGCGCTTCATGACCGAGTTCTACAAGGCCATGCCGAGTGCAAAAAAGCAGTTCGAAGCCAGCGTCGGCAATGGCAAACCAATTGCCGATCCGTCCGTGATGGGCAAAGCCTGCCTCTATCTGGGCAGCGATTTGGCCGAGTACGTCTCCGGCCATTGCCTGGTGGTGGATTGGGGCCTCGAGGCCGCAACGTTGACCGGGCAACTTCCTGACATGCTTGGGATGGAGCTAACGTAGGGCCGATTCGCGAAGGTGTAAGCTTTATCGCGAGTGTTCGTCCAACGAAAATCGAGCGGTGCGCCAACGGGTGCGCCGCTTTCTTGTTACAGGACTGGAAAACCGATTTCCTCCGGGGAGTTTGATCGCAAACCGATTTCCTCTGGGGAGTTTGATCGCAAACCGCTTTCCCCGGAGGAAACTGATTTCCTCCGGGGAATTTAATTCTGGGATGCTTGATTGCAAATCACCTTCCCCGGGGGAAACTGATTTCCCCGCGGGAGTTTGATTCGTCTGAAAAAATGCAGCTAGTCAAGAGGCGGACAAACTATCATGGAACCTGACATGATTTGCAGAGTTTGAAACAGAAGGACGGGAGCAATGGAGCCCGATTACAAGGGAATCGTGACACATGACGCTTCTGGGTTCGTAGTGCTTGCCGACTACGTGCCGAGCATCATCCAAGAAATCCGCTACTACTCGACATACAACTTCATCGGCGAGCGCATCGTCGGTTACGAGGAGCCCTGCGCCATCGTGACAAAAGAAGCCGCCCGCGCACTCCAGTCCGTCAGTGGCGAATTGGCATCCCAGGGTTTCCGCTTGAAGATTTTCGACGCTTATCGCCCAACGACGGCGGTGAAGCAATTCGTCCAATGGAGCGCCGACGACCTGGACTTGCGCATGAAGCCGTTCTTCTATCCCGACCTCGAGAAGGCCGAGCTCTTCAGGCGCGGCTACATCGCCAAGCAGTCAAGCCACAGCAGGGGTAGCACCGTCGATTTGACATTGCTCGACATGACCACTGGTAAAGAGGTCGACATGGGCGGCCCCTTCGACCTGTTCAGCGAAAAGTCGCACCCCGATTACCGTGGCATCACCGATGAACAGTACGTGAATAGGATGTTTTTGCGCGATGCCATGCTGCGCAACGGTTTCGAACCGATCTTCTGCGAATGGTGGCACTTCACGCTGAAGGACGAACCCTACCCCGACACGTACTTCGAGTTCCCCGTGTCGTCGGCTTATCTTAGGCAGTAAATCTAACGCGTCTCTACAGCTCTTCGAGCTCGATGTTGCCGCTGACGGGATCGAACGTGCCCGGCTCGAGATCGTACAACTCATCGATGATCGCTGGCGTGAAAATCTCCTCAGGAGGACCTGCCGCCACGACGCCATCGCCCTTGATGCACATGACGTAGTTGCTGACCTTGCGTGCGAGCGGCAGCTCGTGCAACGACATGATGACAGCTACATCACGCGTATGCACGAGACGACGCAGCACGTTCAACAACTCGATTTGGTAGTGGATATCAAGGTAGTTCGTCGGCTCATCAAGCATGATGATGCGCGGCTCCTGCGCGATGGCACGCGCGAGCATGATGCGCTGACGCTGGCCGTCTGAGATCTGCATGAAGTCGCGGTCGCGCAGGTCCCACACGTGCACCATGTCCATGGCCTCCCGCACTTTCACGCGGTCCTCGTCTGAAAGGATGCCAAGACGACCCGTGTAAGGGAAGCGGCCAGTCTCGACGATATCGGCACAGGTGAGCAGCTCTGTGCGCATGCGCTCGGTCAGCATGACCGACAGCTCGAGTGAAAGCTCGTGAGCCGTGAGCTCTTTGACGGGCCTTCCCGAAATGTACACCGCACCGCCAAGCGACTCGAGGTAGCCGACAATGCTTTTCAGAATGGTCGACTTGCCCGCACCATTCGGACCGATGAGCGTCATAATCTCGCCGGCATGCAGCTGGATGTTGACGCCTGTGAGCAGCGGAACGTTGTCGTACCCGACGACAAGGTCCTTCGTTTCCAAGTAAACCGGCTTGTCCATCAGCGCCTCGCTTTCTCACGCTTGAGTAGGATGCTGATGACAATCGGCGCGCCGAAGATGGCCGTGACGGCCGAAATCGACACTTCGGTCGGTGCGAATACTGACCTAGCAATCAGGTCGCAGAACAAGCAGAAAATCGCCCCGCCGAAAAACGCTCCGGGGATGACGACGAGCGGTTTGGACGTGCCGAGTGCACGTTTGATAATGTGCGGCACGGCGATGCCGACGAAACTGATGGGGCCAGCGAACGCCGTGACGGTAGCCGCAAGCAAGCTCGACAGCAAGATGAGCGCGATACGGAACGCGCGGATGTTGACACCCATGGAGCGCGCGTATTGCTCGCCAAGTTGGAACGCGCTGATCGGCTTTGACAAGCAGAACACCGCGGCGCTAGCCAAGATGACGACCACGACCATGATGCCTACGTCGTTCCAGTTGGAACCTGAGAAGCTGCCGAGCGACCAGTTCTTGAGGTTCACGATGTTGGCATCCGATGCGAACGTGATAAGGAAGTCGGTTGCCGCCGAGCAGATGTAACCGATCATGACACCGGCCACGATGAGCATGGACATCGAGTTGATACGCCGCGACACGAGCAACACGAACAACATGGCAATGAGCGAGCCCACAAACGCTGACACAATCATCATGCCGCTCGTCATGACGCCCGACCCGCCGACAACGACGATCATCACGAGGGCAACGACGAGCTTGGCGCCCGAGCTGATACCCAAGATGAACGGGCCGGCAATGGGGTTGTTGAAGAACGTCTGCAGCAAGAAGCCCGCAAGCGCAAGCGCGCCGCCCAGCACGGCTGCCGCAATCAGACGCGGTAGGCGGATATTCCAAATGACTTGGTAATTCGTGCTTTCGACACCTTGACCCGTCAGAATCGGCAGCAATTCCGACAGCGGCACGTTCAAGCTGCCGATACAGAGGTTGAGACCGCCGAGCAACACGAGCAGCACGGCCAACGTTGAAAACACGATGGTCACGCGCCTATGCCGTACGCTGCGCCCGAACGCCTCGTCTATTTCATTTTGTCGTTGCATGTACCTTCCTTGCCAAACGCTCCCCGCAGGTAATCATTTTCCCGCGGGGAAACTGGTTGCGCATGTTCCCCGCGGGTGTTTGATTCGAAATCGCTATGCCAGTTTGTGCACGTACGTCGTTTCAGCGCCCGAGCCCGTAACGATGGTGTTGAAGTCTGCGATGATGCGACCAGTTTGCATCATCTGCTGGTACATGTTCTGGTCAGTCACCCACACGTCCCCATTCTTCACGGCGGCGAAATCGTTGAGCAGCTGGTTCTTGCGTACAAGTGCATCGACGCTATCGACGCTGCTGTCGATTGACGAGTTGTAAATGATGATGTCAGCATCCTTCGCAATCGCGTAGAAACGCTCCATCTCGAGAGTGACGCTCGACATCGAGTCGTTGGCTTCATCAAGCTCGCTGAAGATGTAGTCGCCACCAGCCTGGTCAATCATCTTGGTCACGTAATCGCCCGGCTTGCGCACAATGGCGGCACCGTTCGAATTGATGTAGAAGAACGCAACGGTCTTGCCCGTGTCAACCGACTCGATTGACTTGACCTGTTCAATCTGTTCGTCGAACAGCGCTTGGGCCTCGTCCTCCATGTCGAGGAGGGCACCGTAGCACTTGACCCACTCTGTGCGTCCAAGCGGCTCGGACTCGTAGCTCGACATTTCTGTGAATACGGGAATGCCCAGTTCGATAAGCTTCTCACGCACGTCGGGCGTATGGTTGATCATCGTCGACTCGATTGCCAGGCGCACACCCTTACCAAGCAGAAGCTCGTAATCGGGAGCGCTGTACTTTCCGCCATAGACCATCGAGCCTGATTCCATGGCTGCTACAGCAGAAGGAATGTACCAGTTTTCCCTCGAAATGCCCGACACGGTGATGCGATCGAGCGCATTGAGCGCATCGAAGAGGCACATGGTGTCGGATGCAACGAGATACACGTCGCCGAGCGGCTGCTGAATGATGACGATGTCATCGTCGATACCACTTGGAGCTTCAGCGCCCTCGGGCACGGTTAGGTAACGCGCGCCATCGGACAGGCAGAACAGCTTGTAGCCTCCATCGTAGTAGTCGACAGTGAAGCATTTGGCATATTGCAGCTTCATGGAATCAGACGGCTGCCACCCATTGCCCAGATCGGCGTTGTGGAAGTTGGCGACTTGAACCGTCGCGGCGGCCTCGAATTCCTCGCCCGCCTCAAACTTCAGCACGTAGTCAATCATGTGAGGCGTGCTCATGGCCGTAGTCTCAGCCTGGAACGGCAAATCTTCGTCGACCGACGTAACCGGAATCTCAAACGTCGAATTGCCCTCGGTGTTGATGGGCTTGTACTCGACTCCATCGACGACCATCAGGTCGTAGTTCGAGCTCGACCAGACGACGGTCAACGTCATCTTGCCATTCACCACAACTAGCTTTGCAGGACTTTCGATGGAAGCACGCCCGCTTCCGCCCTCGAGCGAGACATCGATGTCGTACTCACCATCGGCAAGAACGCCGCTGGCAGCAGCGCTCGCCGTACCACTAGCACTTGACGAGCCAGCCGCGCCAACGCCCGTCGCTCCGCATCCGGCGCAAAGCGCCATGACGCCAGCCATTAGCACAGCACAAAAAATAATTGCGAGTTTCCTCATGACAACCCCCACTATGCGAATTCACCTCTCCAAGAGCGCCCAATATGCGCACTTGGAGAGGCCATCGCTCTGCAAGCAAATCATAATCCGAACCATTTCCCCGCGGGAAATCAGTTTCCCGTGGGGAAGGTTGTTTCGGCTATCTCCCTCCAATCATTTTCCCGCGGGGAACATGATTAAGAAAGAGCGGGGCGAGAACCATATGGCCCCCGCCCCGCCGGGAAAGGAAGGGACGCAGGTTATGCGATCTGGTCCACAACGGCCTTCACGTGAGCGACGTAGATGTCCTGAACGGCAGGAATCTCGCCCAAGCCGTTGATCTGGCAGTCGACGTTGTCGAAAGCACCAGCAGCCTTGAACTGGCTGTACCAGGACTCGGGATCCTCGGAGTCGGCCATGTCGTTGTTGGCATGGTCACCAGCGACGACCATCAACGGACGCAGGACGACGTTCTTGAAGCCAGCATCCTTGACCTTGCCGATGACAACCTCACATGCGGTGTCTTCGGGCTCGCCCTCAACGGTGCCGATGAAGACGTTCTTGTAGCCAAGCTCGTCCATCACGGTCTGCATCTGGTTGTAGGTGACGTTGGCAGTGTGCGACGTGCCATGGCCCATGAGCACCAGAGCGGAATCCTCGGGAACGGCAGCAGCGGCCACAACGGCCTCAGCAACAGCCTTCTTGTCGTCGTTGATGACGGTGGCGTCAGCGCCCACCTCGCCGAGCAGCGGCTCGGCAACGACGATGTTGATGTCGGCCTTGTAGGGCTCGAGAGCAGCGACCAGCTCGTCGTACTCAGCGCCGTGCATAAGATGCGTCGGGGCGATGACGAGGTTCTTCACGCCAGCTTCCTTGGCGAGGTCGAGAGCCTGCTGCATGTTGTTGATCTGCTCGCCATCACGGGCGGCAATATGATTGATGATAATCTGGGCGGTGAAGGCGCGACGGACGGACCACTCGGGGAACGCCGCGGCGATGGCCTTCTCAACACCGCCGATGGTGGCAACGCGGTTGTCATTGAACGAGGTGCCGAAGCTCACGACGAGAATCTCGTTCTCCTTGTCGGGCTTAGCAGCCAGCGGATCGTCCTTGGAGGCATCACCCGTGTCGAGACCGAAGTAGTCGGCTTCCTCGACAAGTTCCTTCTGGGCGTCAGTCAGGGCGTCCCAAGCTTCCTTGGCGGCTTTGCAGTCAGCGTCGGTCGAATCGGTGCGCTCCTGGACCTGGATCTTGGCGATGAGCTCGTCGACCGCAGCAGCGGCTGCAGCGTCGGCCGATGCGCTTGAAGAAGCGCTGGCAGAGGCGCTGGCCGAGCTGGCCGAAGCGCTAGCGGATGCGGACGATGCGCTGCCCGACGAGCAGCCCGCGATTACGAGGGCCATGCATGCTGCAAGAGCAAGCACGGCGATGTACTTTACGTACTTCATTGTTTTCCTTCCCTCAGTTGTTTATTCGCTTTTTTCGATTGCTACCGGATTGGAAACGGAAACCTTGTGATCGTACCAAGTGCCCTTCTCGCCGAGAATCGCAACATCGAACTCTTCATCGAGCGCCGGCACCGGGATATCGAATCCATACACCTCCTTTGTGTCTCCATCACTATAGGTAACCGTGTCTGTTGTCGGCTCGATAACGCCTGCAGCATCGGCTTCGGCCTCTGCGGCCGTGCCTGCATAGACATCAACGATCTTCTTGGAAACGAGACGTACATGGATGGTCATTTTGCCGTTCTCGACGGTCAACACGCCTTTGCCCTCGTCAGCTTCGTTGACGTGGAACATGCTGCTGTCGGTGTTGAACTCAGCTTCGTAGGTTCCGTCTTCAAGTGTGCTGGCAGCTGCCGCAGAAGCACTCGTAGAAGCACTTGCCGCGCTAGCAGAAGCGGACGCCGCACTTGCAGAGGCGTTTGCCGAAGCGGCCGAAGAAGACGCCGATCCGCTCGACGAGCAGCCGGCAAGGACGAGCGCAAGCGCAAAAGCGCATGCGCACGCAAAAAGTTTCGCAATGGTTTTCATACCCTCTCCCCCTTGCAGCGAAACGATCGTTTGTGCGACGCAATACGCATTCGCACGTTTGCTTCGGCGACAATCGTTGATGGGAAGAGGCGCGAGGAGCACTTGGGCGGGGGCCCGCTCCTCAACAGCGAACACACACCACCAGGGTTCATAGTATGTGCATTCAACAAGACAGGCTGGGCATTCTGGCTGCAGCTTGCGCCTCACAGTAATGGCCCTTGCTCGGGATTCGCACCCGATTCCCCCAGCGCGTCCGCTTCCACGGTACGACGACTGTCCCCTATGCAGTTATCAACGGACCCCGAGGCTCGGCATTCGTTGCTCTGGACTAACGACCATCAAACCAGCAACAAATGCACGAGCGGAAGCCCATGTGTAGGGCAATTATATTCTTCTCACAAGGTCTCTGCTGCCTTTTTTGGGTGAAACGATTAGGAAAATCCTAAGGTTGTGCAAAATGACAAAGTTATCGCTGTTTACATTTTTCCTCACAACTACCTGTTTACATCTCTGTAGTCGTTATATAAAATAATTTTATTACTAAGGAAAAGCAACAAGTTTGACAGGTGCCTCACTGCCATAAGCGTGGAAAGCGGTCCGGAAAGTGCAAGTCGAACACATCCAAGTCACAGATGAAAATGCCCAGACGTATACAGCTGGTCGTTCGGTTGACGCTGCGCTGGACATGCTGGTCGGCACCATCCGCGAGAACTGCGAAATCGACAGCTTGCTGCATCCCGCACTCGACATCATCGAACGCTACGATCGCGAGAACCAAACCGATTTGCTACGCACGCTGAGGGTCTATTTGGAGAACGACTGCAACGCCCAGAAGTGCGGTAGGCTGCTGTTCCTGCACCGCAATTCGCTCGTGTACCGCGTGCATCGCATCCAGGAAATCACCGGTTGCGATCTTTCCAATCCAGCTGAGCGTTCGTATCTGCGCATTTCGTTCTTGCTCAGGCGTTAGCGCCTAGTTGCGACATAAGCGCGCATCGTTGTCCCATCGCGTTCCAGGACGCATTGCCCAATCGTCTATGTCATCCACTTTTAGGATGTAATCGGCGCTATAGCCCTGTCGAACACGCCGTTCGCCTTTGCAATGGCCATACCGTAGTTCGTGAACGGCACGCCTTGTTCCCGCGCTATACCAGCACGGCTTTCCATCTCGCGCGCGTTGAGCATGCAGCCTCCGCAATGGATGACCGCATCGTAGCGCGAAAGATCGCGTGGAAACTCACCGCCTGACGTGAACTCGAAACGCGGGTTTGCGCCGCATACCGAGCGAACCCATCGGGGAATCTTCACCGTTCCAATGTCTTCGCACTGGCGATGGTGCGTGCAACCTTCCGATATGAGCACACAGCTCGTATCGTCCAGCTTCTCAAGTGCCTCAACTGCGTCGATTTGGTCGGGCAACGTACCCTTGTAACGAGCCATGAGTATTGAGAACGAGGTGAGCGGAACCTCAGCAGGCACGATTTTGGCGACAGCTCCGAACACCTGCGAATCAGTGATGACGAGCCTGGGAGGGCTTGTCAAAGCGGTTAGCATCGTCGGTAACCCCTCGACCGACGTCACGCATGCCTGAGCTCCAGCCTCAACGATGTCGCGAATGACTTGCTGCTGCGGAAGGATGAGGCGCCCCTTCGGTGCGGCTGAGTCAATCGGAACGACGAGAACGGTCACATCGCCTGACTCTAGAAGATCGGACACGAGCTTGCGCTGGCGCTCAACCTGCGAAGCAAGCGAGGCGATGACCCCCTTCAGCTCCTCGATGCCCCATCCGTCTTTCGAAGAAACCCTGATCCGCGCACGCTTCACACCGCTCTCGTCGAGCTCCACGAGACCCGAATCTGGGTCAACGGCGTCGGGCATCAGGTCGGCCTTGCTCGAAACAATAATATAGGAGACGCGCCTGTTCTGGAATTCGTTGATGAGCGCCATGTCGACCGGCGAGAGCCCTCTCGTCGAATCGACGACGAGCACGGACACGTCGACGAAGTCGAGCGCACGACGCGCTTTCTGAACGCGTAGGTCACCGAGCTCTCCTTCGTCGTCGATGCCCGGCGTGTCGATGATCAGGACGGGGCCGACCGGCAAGAGCTCCATGGCCTTGCGCACCGGGTCGGTCGTCGTGCCCGGCGTATCCGACACGACAGCAAGATCTTGACCCGTGACGGCGTTCACGAGGCTCGACTTGCCTGCGTTGCGCACGCCGAAGAAACCGATGTGAACACGCTCGCCTGAAGGCGTCTCGTTCAACCCTGCCACTTCTTTCCTCCCGTCTTCCAGTCCCCTGTTAGAACCTGAAATCGCGCGCGTTGCCCGATCGGATCGCTTCGATGTTCGCCGCGCAAATCTCCCGACGGTGGGCATCGGGGATCTTCGCCACCTCGTCGGCAATCATCTGCCAACCGCGCTCCGCCGTCGCCGACGTCGCATAATCGGTCAGGTACTCGGCAAGTGTCATGAGCGCATTCGGGTGGCAGTAGTTCAGTATCTCACCCGATTTGCAGAAATCCATGAACCGGTCCCCCGTTCGGCCAGCGCGATAACACGCTGTGCAGAAGCTTGGGATATGACCGTTCTCCATGAGCCAGTTGATAACCTCGTCGAGCGTGCGCTGGTCCGACACGTCGAACTGCTCGGTATCGTGCGGGCGTTCCTCGTCCACGTAACCGCCAACGCTCGTACGCGATCCGCCCGATATCTGCGAGATGCCGTACTGCAACGCCTTCTCGCGCACTGCCTGCGACTCACGCGTCGAAATGATCATGCCCGTGTAGGGCACGGCGGCACGAATGAGCGCGATGATCTTCTCGAATAGCTCATCGGTCAACGAATTGTCGAAATCGGTCGGATCGATGTCGTCAGCCGGCTTCACGCGCGGCACGCTGATGGTATGCGGCCCAACGCCGAACCGCGCCTCGAGATGCTCGGCATGCATCAGCAAGCCCACAAGCTCGTACGCATAGTTGTCCAACCCGAACAGCACGCCGAGCCCCACATCGTCGATGCCAGCTTCCATGGCGCGGTCATGCGCCTCGGTGTGCCAGCAGTAATCGTGTTTGGGGCCCGTCGGATGCAGCTCGAGATAGTTTTCCTTGTGATAGGTCTCTTGGAACAGGATGTATGTGCCAATCTCTGCTTCCTTCAGCATCCGATATTCATCGACCGTCGTTGCGGCAATGTTCACGTTCACGCGACGAATCGCACCGTTTTTATGCTTGATGGAATAGATGGTCTTCATCGATTCGAGGATGTACTCGATGGGACTGTTTTTCGGGTCCTCGCCCGCCTCGATGGCAAGCCGTTTGTGTCCCATATCCTGAAGCGCAATCACTTCCGCGCGGATTTCATCCTGCGTCAACTTTCGACGGGGAATCGTGCGATTCTTGGCGTGGTACGGGCAGTACAGGCAGCCGTTCACGCAATAGTTCGAAAGATAAAGCGGTGCGAACAGGACGATGCGGTTGCCGTAATAGGCAAGCTTGATCTGTCTGGCCAACTGCTTGATCTCCGCATTGATGCCCGGGTCGTCGCACATCAGCAAGACGGCAGCCTCACGATGGGTGATGCAAGTGCAATGCTCTTCCTTGGGCGCGACATTTGGATGCGCCTTCGCGAGAATACGCCTGCATAGGTCGAGGTCATCTTTGTGGGCCTCGGCATAGGCAAGCGTATCCACTATTTCCTGATGGTTGATGAACTCGTCCGCGCAGGGCGATTTCGGGTCGTAGAGCGCCATATCAGGCAGCCTCCTTCGGATCACCGCGGTCGACGACGAGTCGCCTCCCGACAGCGAGCATACGCGCGCCCAAGCAGCCTGCGCATTCGGCCGCCTCGTCGCCCGCGCAAATCTTGTTGTCGTACAGCTCGTAGTCAGCCCGCACTTCTACGGGTGACAGGTTGGGCATGACCACGTTTGCGCCGGCCAATATGCCCTTTTCCCGCCCCTCGGGATCAATCGTGCCGAGCGCCGTCGTTGCCGGCAGCAGCACGTTGGGTTGGATGATTCGGATTATCGAGAGCAAAAAGCAGGTCAAATCGACCGTCCCACCCGCAAAGCTCGCGAACGGAGTCGCATGGTGCGGAACGAATGGTCCGATGCCGCACATCTCGGGCTTGAACTGCTCGATGAACTTCAGATCGGCAGCCAGGTCAAACGGGGTTTGGAATGGAGAGCCCACCATGAACCCCACTCCCACGGCGTAGCCTAAATCACGCAAGTCGTCCAGGCATTGCATGCGGTTTTCATAAGACATCGAACGAGGATGCAACTTGCGGTAATGCGCAGGCGACGCAGTTTCGTGGCGCAACAGGTAGCGATCGGCCCCCGCCTCACGCAACCGCGCATAGCTCTCGCGGCTCCGTTCACCCACCGACAGCGTGACCGCACAATCAGGATGCATCTCCTTGAGCGAGCGTACGATGCGGCAGAGCCACTCATCAGTCGTCTGCGGGTCTTCGCCCCCCTGCAACACAAACGTCCGAAAACCCAAACCATAGCCCTGCTCAGCGCATGCGATAATCTGATCATCAGTCAAACGGTACCGATTGCATTCCACATTGCCCCTGCGAATGCCGCAGTATAGGCAATCGTTGGCGCAGTAGTTCGTGAACTCGATGAGGCCACGGGAGAAGACGGCGTCCCCGTATACGCGCTCGCATTCTCCGAAAGCGAACTGCGCCAATCCCTGGGCATCACTCTCGGTGCGCTCGCTGATGAGCTGCGCATACTCATCAACTGAAAGACAACGGTATTCGCAGAGCTTTGTTGCAAGCTCCCCCATCGGAATTGTTGTCGATAACTGTTCGCGCATGTGTTTACTAACTTAAGTGGGATGCCGACGCACAAAACTAGGAAGGCGCCGACATCCCTGAAAACTGAGGCTATTTGGGAGTTACGTTAAATATCCCAAGTCTCCTGATCGGTGTGCAGCCACTCGTGCGCCGTATGCGACAGCGGCTTGCCTACCCAGTCCTCGTACAGCTTCTGGACATCCGGGTTCTCGTGCGAATAGCGCAGCTTATCGCCCGCATCGAGCGAGTTGAGGTTCGCAGCACGCTCGTTCGCAAGCTCCTTGTTGAACTCGATGGGCTGTCCGCCGCCACCTACGCAGCCGCCGGGGCACGCCATGATCTCGACGAAGTCGAAACGAGCTTCGCCTGCCTCGAGCGCATCGAGCAGCTTGGCGGTGTTGCCCAGACCGCTGGCAACTGCGATGTCGACCGGGATGCCGGCAACCTCGAGATGCTTTGCCACCCAAGGCTTCTCGGGCGTCGACTCGGTCGTATCGCATGCCGAGAAGTCGGGGTTCTCGCCCGTGATCAGGAACACAGCCGAACGCAGCGCGGCTTCCATAACGCCACCCGTGCGGCCGAAGATCGTACCGGCACCTGTCGAGAGTCCCAGCGGGTTGTCGAACTCGGTCTCTTCGAGCGCGTTGCAGTCGACGCGGTACATGTTGAGCATGCGGTCGAACTCGCGCACCGTCAGCACGGCGTCGACGTCGGGGCCGGCTTCGGTGGAGAGCTGCGGAACGCTGCACTCGTACTTCTTGGCAACGCACGGCATGACCGACACGACGAACATGCGCTTCTTGCCGGCTGCTTCCATCTCGGCGGAAAGCGTGTTCTTCACCACGGCACCCATCATCTGATGAGGGGACTTGGCACTGGACAGCTGAGCCATGAACTGCGGGTAATGCAACTTCACGAAGCGCACCCAACCCGGGCAGCAGCTCGTGAACATCGGACGAGGCTTGTCGGAGCCGACGAACTCGACGAACTCGCTGCCTTCCTCCATGATCGTCAGGTCAGCTGCGAAGTCGGTATCGAATACCTTGTCGAAGCCGAGCGCGCGCAGAGCCGATGCCATGCGGCCGGGAGTGGCGTCTTCGCGGGCAACGCCCACGCCTTCGCCCCATGCGGCGCGAACAGCAGGGGCCACCTGCACAACGGTCATGACCTCGGGGTCGAGGATGGCGTCCATGACGACGTCCACGTCATCGCGAGCCGTGAGCGCACCGGTCGGGCAATGCGTGATGCACTGACCGCAGAGAGCGCAGCCGGCCGCGTCGATTTCGAGGCCTTCCTTCACGAACACGTTCATGTGCGGGCCAGCACCGGAGTGCTCCCACACGGCGCAATGCTGCACCTTGGCGCATTCTGCCACGCAGCGCATGCACTTGATGCACTTCGAGGCATCGCGGATCAGCGGGAACGATTCGTCCCACGGAGCCTTCTCGGGCAGATAGAATTCCGCATCCTTGACGTTGAACTCGCTCGAGAGCTTGCGCAGGGCGCATGTCTCCTGGCGAACGCAGGTGCCGCACTCGTAGCGGTGGTTCTCCATCAGTGCTTCGAGGTTGGAGCGGCGAGCATCCACCACGCGGGGCGTGCCGGTGTTGACGACCATGCCCTCGCGAACCTGCGTGTTGCACGAGGCAACGAGCTCGCCATCGCACTCCACGAGGCAGACGCGGCACGACGCGATGTCGTTGAGGCCCTTCATCCAGCACAGCGTGGGGATGTCAGCGCCAGCCTTGCCGCATGCGCCAAGCAGGGTCATGCCCTCACGGGCCTGAATTTCCTTACCGTCGACGATCAGGTTTACCATTGCTCCAGCCCCCTTCCGGTCAGCGCGCCTATGCCGAATACATCGCAGCGCAGGCAGCGACCGCATTCTTGAAGCGCCTCTTCCTTTGTCATGGGCAGTTCAACATGCTCGAAATCATGCTTGCGGCGCTGGATGGGTCGCTCGGGAACTGCAACGCGCCCATATTGCGTGCGATCGTTCGGACGCGCGGGCGGAACGTCGGCACCGCAATCAATCTCATGGGTGTAACCGAAGAATTCGTCGATGTTGCGTGCGGCGATCTTGCCAGCAGCAATTGCCATGATGACGGTCTTCGGGCCCCATTGGCAGTCTCCGCCGACAAACACGTTCTCGAAACCATCTGCACGCAAGAACTCATCAGCAACGAAATGAGTGCGCTCGGCCTTCATGCCGAATTCCTCGAACGGAGCACTCTTGATATCCTGACCGACGGCGATGAGCACGATATCGGCATCGATGCTCACCTCCGGCTTGTTCGCGGCAACCGGAGCCGGGCGTCCGCCCTTCACAGCGCCGATTCGCTGAGGCTGGCAGATGAGTGCGCCAACAGAGCCTTCCTCGTTGGCCTCGATCCGCACAGGCGCCTGCAAAACGACCATCTCGACGCCTTCTGCCAATGCAGCATGAACTTCCTCTTCGAGTGCCGTCATATCCTCGAGCCTACGGCGATACGCCACGACAACTTCCTTGGCGCCAGCGCGCACGCTCGTGCGGGCGCAGTCCATGGCGACGTTGCCGCCGCCGATAACCACGACGTTTTTACCGGTGAAATCGGGAAGCTCGCCATCGCCGGCTTTTTCGAGAAGTTCGACAGCGCTCATGACGCCTGGCAGATCGACGCCGTCGATCTTGAGGCTCTTGCCTCCTTGCGCACCAACGGCGACGTAAACGGCATCGTATTCCTCCGCAATGCGCTTCATCTCGGCGTCATTAACGTCATGCTCGTACTTGACCTCGATGCCACCCACGCTCAGAATGGCGCGGATGTCCTCGTCCAAGCGCTCGCGCGGGAAGCGGTACGCCGGGATGCCGTAACGCATCATGCCACCAAGCTTCTTGCGGCTTTCGAACACCGTGACGTCGTGACCCATGAGAGCGCTGAAATACGCGCAGGTCATGCCGGACGGACCACCGCCGATGACAGCCACGCGCTTGCCAGTTGATTCGGCGCGTGCGGGCACCTCGACCTGGTCAGCTGCGATGGTATCGACGGCATACTTCTTGATACCGCGGATGTTGAGCGGAGCGTCGACCAACGTGCGACGGCAGTGTTCCTCGCACGGATGCTCGCACACGAGTGCGCAAGCCGTGGGGAACGGATTGTCCTTGCGGATCATCTTGATGGCGCCCGCGCAGTCGCCCTCTTGTACGAGCGAAATGTACGCCGGCACGTTCACGTGAGCCGGGCACAAGGTCACGCACGGGACTGTCTGCTCGGATTCCTCAGCGCAGATGCCGCGCTGAACATGGCTGGCATATTCAGCTTCAAAGGCGTCGAGGCCCTGGAGGACCAGATCACCTGCGTTGTATCCAATTGCGCAGTCTGCCGTATCGCGCAGAAGACGCGCACGCTTGCGGATGTCCGCAACAATGCTTTCATCTGCCTCATACGACAGCACCGCTTCCATGTCCGCGAGGATCCTCGGAATGCCCTCACGGCATGGGGTGCATTTACCACACGTCTGAGCTGCGCAGGTCTGCAGCAAGGATTGCTGCACTGCAATCGGGCATGTGCCCGGGGGCATGCTCTCGACGCGACGGGAGTACGACTCCAAGAACTCGCCGATGCGCTTGTTGTCATCGACGTAGGAGCCAATTGCTAGACGACTCATCACATCCCTCTCTCTTCGGAAACAGAAACCTGTTCGTGCTCCACCACATATTGGAAGACGAGATTTGGAAATGTTGATAGACCCGCTCGGCGATTGTTTTGCAACGTTCGAGCTTTTTTGTGCTCGACGCCTTGAATACAACAACGACTAAAGTTACATTCTTTGTTGTGCAAAACCCACAATGCGTCCTAAATAGGACACCACTTTGGGTTGAGAGCACACTCCAAATGGGCTTCTAAAACCCCGGGTGCCTGATTGTCCGGGGTCGAGTGGCCGCTCGACCCCGGGCTGTACCCGACGCTTCTCGTTGCGAGTCTATCTAAACCCTGTTCTCTCGCTCTTCAAAACTATTTTACGCGTTCTTCTGGCGGTACGAGATCCAATAGACCATACCGACCATGATGGCGCCGCCCACGATGTTGCCCAGCGTGGCAAGGCCGATGTTGTAGCACACGCCGCCAATGTTGAGCGTGTTCATAATGGCCTCGAGCTTCGTGGGATCGATATCACCCACATAGCCGTACGTGTTCAGTGCAGCAACGCCCATGGGCAGGAAGAACATGTTGGCAACGCAGTGCTCGAAGCCGCAGGCGACGAACGCAACGACCGGGAACATCGACGTGAAGACCTTGTCGATGACCGTACGACCGGCAAAGCCCATCCACACTGCCAAGCATACGAGCCAGTTGCACATGATGCCGCGGAAGAAGATGACGGCCGGAGAAAGGGCGATCTTGCCATACGCCACATTGATCATGGCATTGCCCACAGCACCACCGTTCATACCTGCAAAGTTGCCGCCGATGAGGATGGCGACGATGATCAGCGAACCAACGAGGTTGCCAAGATAAACGACAACCCAGTTCTTGAGCACGTCGAGCCAGCTGATCTTACCGTCAGCAGCAGCGCACACCATCAGGCAGTTGCCGGTGAACAGCTCGGCGCCTGCGACGATGACGCACAGAAGACCCAATGAGAACGCCACGCCACCGAGCACCTGGGAAGGTGCGAAGCTGAGCGTGGTGTCACCCTTGGTGAGCAACATGAACGTTGCACCAGTGGCGATGAGCATGCCCGCCATGATGCCGAGCATGAATGCACGACCGGACGGCAGTTTTGCCTTGCCGATGGCAACATTCATAGCCTGGGTAAGAACTGCCGCCCCACCTCGGCAATCCGGCTTAGTCGCCGCGATATCTGCGGGAGTAACCTCTGTCATCCCCAAATCCCTTTCCTTTCAGGAGTGCATAAAACAACCAGGTTGCATTATGCGAAATAAGTCACATGTGTTCAGTTTGCCAGTGGAGTGCATAATGCAACCTGGTTGTTTTATGCACTCCACCCTAGAGTTTTATGCCAAGGTGCGCTCGGCAGCCTGCACAACGTGCTTGGCCAGGATAGCTGTGGTCACGCTGCCCACGCCACCGGGAACGGGCGTGATGGCGGCAACGATCGGCTCGGCGGCGTCGAAATCCACGTCGCCGCAAAGCTTCTGGGCTTCCTCGTCCCAGTTGATGCCGACGTCGATGACCACTTGACCCTCGCGCACTGCGTCAGCACCGACGGTGCGGGCACGACCCACGGCCACGACCAGGATGTCGGCAGCTGCGCACTTGGCGGCGAGCTCCTTGGTGCGGGTGTGGCACATGGTGACGGTCGCATTGGCGGCCTGCAGCATCATGGAAACGGGCTTGCCGATGACGAGCGAACGGCCGAGCACCGTGACGTTGGCGCCGGACAGCTCGTAGCCGTAGTGCTTCAGAACCTCCATGCAGGCATCGGCCGTGCAGGGCGGGAAGCCCACGGGCTGGTTGGCGAACACGCCGTAGAGCGAACCCTGGGTGATGCCGTCGGAGTCCTTCGCCGGATCGAGCGCTGCACAGGCGGCAACTTCGTCGAGATGCTTCGGCAGCGGACGGAACATGAGGCAGCCATGGATGCTGGGATCGGTGTTGACTTCCTCGATCGCAGCCATGAGCTCTTCTTGCGTGCAATCTGCAGCAAGCACGAACTTCTTGAGCCCGAGGCCCAGCGTCTCGCAGCGCTTCGTTGCACCGCGCTCGTAGGACAGGTCGTCATCGCGCTCGCCCACGCGGATGATGGCCAACGTCGGGGTGACGCCTGCGGCCTTGCAGGCCTCAATGCGGGGAGCGAGCTCCTCGTTCATAGCATCTGCTACAGGCTTGCCCTTCAGGATTTCTGCCATGTGAATCTTCCTTTCGTGATGTGCGACCCACCGCTAGCCGCGGATGTAGTCGGTAATCTCGTCTGCAACAACCTTGGCACGCGGCACGAAGGCCAGCAGCTCGTCGGCTTCTGCCTCGAGCTTTGCGGCCAAGTCGCGGTCCTGCAGGCTCTTCGTGTTGATGAACACGTTCAGAGCAGCTGCACGCATGGCCGCAGCACTCATGACGGCACCGCATGCGACGTCGCTGATGAGCATCTTGGAGCCCTTGACCTTGAGCTCTTCGAGCAGCTCGATGGCCTTGGCGATCTGGCGCATCATTTCCATCGGAGCCTCGAGGGCGTTCACCGTGGCCTCTTCGAGCACCTGGTCGCGCGTCGGGTCTTCCTTCGGAATGCCGTACGCCTTGGACAGCGGCTCAAACGCCTCGGCATCCGCGAACACCAGGTCGATGAGCTTGGCGCGGATGACATCGCCCTCGGCGAGAATGCGCTGGATGTCTTCCTCGTACTCTGCGTACTTCTTCTTGCCCGTGGTGAAGTTGGCGGTCATGCTACCGAGCGCCACACCCAGGGCGCCAACGTATGCAGCGGCTCCACCGCCACCGGGCACGCTCACCTTGGCGGCAAGCGCGTCGGCGAACTCGATGCAGCTCTTCTCCATCAGTTTCTCTGCCATGTGGTCTCCTTACAAGAAAGGGCAAGCAATACAGCTTGCCCTTCCAATCGCGCGGTTAATTTAGAACAGGCCCACGATCTTGCCGTCAGCGGTGACGTCGATCTTCTCAGCGGCCGGACGCTTGGGCAGACCAGGCATCGTCATGATCTCGCCGGTCAGCGCAACGATGAAGCCAGCGCCAGCGGAGATCTTGAGGTTGCGGACCGTGATGCGGAAGTCCTTCGGAGCGCCGAGCTTGGCGGCGTCGTCAGCGAAGGAGTACTGGGTCTTGGCAACGCAGATCGGCACCTTGTCGAGACCGAGCTGCTCGAGCTGCTCGAGCTGCTTCCTAGCCTTCGGGGTGAAGTCGACACCGTCAGCATGATAGATCTTGGTGGCGATGGCGTTGAGCTTCTCCTCGATGGACTGCTCGACCTCGTAGCTGAAGGTGAAGTCGTTGGGCTGATCGCAAACGCGGACGACTTCCTCGGCCAGGGCCTTGGCGCCCTCGCCGCCCTTGGCCCAGTGCTCAGCCAGAACAGCGTTCACGCCGAGCTCGGCGCACTTGTCCTGGACGAGCTTCAGCTCGGCCTCGGTGTCGGTCGGGAAGGCGTTGATGGCAACAACGGCCGGGAGCTTGTAGACGTCCTGGACGTTGGAGACATGCTGCAGGAGGTTCGGCAGACCAGCCTCGAGAGCCTCGAGGTTCTCGGTGTTCAGATCGGCCTTGGCAACGCCACCGTGATGCTTGAGAGCGCGGACGGTAGCAACGATGACGACGCAGGACGGCTTGAGGCCAGCGGCGCGGCACTTGATGTCGAGGAACTTCTCAGCGCCGAGGTCAGCACCGAAACCAGCCTCGGTGACGACGTAGTCAGCCATCTTCATGGCCGTGGTGGTTGCCTGGACGGAGTTGCAGCCATGGGCGATGTTGGCGAAGGGGCCGCCATGCACGAACGCCGGGTTGTTCTCGAGCGTCTGAACCAGGTTCGGCTTGATGGCATCCTTGAGCAGCGCGGTGCAAGCGCCCTCAGCCTTGATGTCGGAAACGGTGACGGGCTTGCCGGTGCGGCTGTAGGCCACGATGATGCGGCCGAGGCGAGCCTTGAGGTCGTCAAGGTCGGTGGCCAGGCAGAACACAGCCATGACCTCAGAAGCAACGGTGATGTCGAAGCCGTCCTCGCGGCAGACGCCGTCGCCGGCGGTGCCGAGGCCGTCGACCACGTTGCGCAGCTGACGGTCGTTCATGTCGACGCAGCGGCGCCAAATGATGTTGTTGAGGTCGATGTCGAGCTCATTGCCCTGCTTGATGTGGTTGTCGAGCATAGCGGCGATGAGGTTGTTCGCAGCGCCGATGGCATGGAAGTCGCCGGTGAAGTGCAGGTTGATGTCCTCCATGGGAACGACCTGAGCGTAACCGCCGCCTGCAGCACCACCCTTGACGCCGAACACGGGGCCCAGCGACGGCTCGCGGAGAGCGAGCATGGAGCTCTTGCCGATTGCGCACAGCGCGTCATGCAGGCCAACCGACGTGGTGGTCTTGCCCTCGCCTGCCGGCGTCGGGTTGATGGCCGTCACGAGGATGAGCTTTGCCTTCATCTGTGCATCCTTGTAGGAATGAATGTCGACCTTGGCCTTGTAGTGACCATAGGGCTCGCAGGTCGCCCAGTCGATGCCGGCCTTGTTCGCAACCTCTTCGATGGGAAGCATGTTAGCTTCTTGTGCGATCTCGATGTCGGACTTGTAGTCTGCCATTGTTCAAGCCTCCTTATTAGCTCGTTATTGCCAAACCTTACGGTCCCTTGCTGCCGTAAGGCCTTGGTACCAAAAGAATATCTGACGATCATCAGCTTGGAGCCAGCTGAACGCTAGCTCCAAGCAATCAATAGTTCACTCTTACGGCTGCGCCGGCTTCGCATGAACGTCGGCTTCGACCTTCATCAGCATATCCGTTTCCGGAATGATGCCGCCAGGCGTGCCCGTTTCCAGGCCGAGCGATACGGGAATGCGGCCTGCGCAGTTGTCGCGACGGTGCGTATAAGCGCTCCAGGGGCTGGAGCCGTAGTACTCCCACTTGTTCGGCGGGGTGATGTAGGACGTGATGCGCTCCATCTCGTTGCTCTTCTTCGCCTTGTGGTACGCCTTGTACCAGATGCAGTAGCGCTCGCCGCCGGGGAACACCTCGCAGTAGCCATCGTAGGAACCGCCGCACGGCCCGTTGCGCTGGCACTTGGGGCACTGCGTCATCGGGCAGGTGTACAGCGTGGCTTCGAGACCGCAGTCGCCGCAGTCCATGCAGCCGTACATCATCGACTTGCCGGTGTGCTCGAGGCCGTGATGGCGGTAAACGCCCTTCTTGTTGTCGAGCGAATCCATGCGGCTCGTGAGCACCTTGTTGCCACGCTTGCCCAGCGTGAGCACCCAGTGGTGCGCAAAGCGGGAGATGCCCCACTTCGAGAAGACCTTCTTGGAGCGTGCCTGCTCGGGTTTGGGAGCATGCTTGTCGGTGTTGAAACCGGTGCCTTTGCCCTCGGCGTCCTTCTCTTCCTCGTAAATGTAATAGCCACCCGGCTTGCCGAAGTTGACCTGCTTGTAGCATTCCTTCCACTGCGGCTCGAGCTCTGCGGCACGGTCGAGGATGCCGCAGAACATCTCGGCGGTGATGCCGAAGCCACCGATGTGAACGCCGGCGTAGCCGAGGCCCTTGGCGATAGCGATCATCTGGGCAGCGCGCTCGATGCGAGCAGCCTTGCCCTTATCCTCAGCCTTGAACTCCTCATCGAGTTGGGCCATGAGCTCGTCGCTGATGTAAGCACCGGCAATGCCGCCCGAACGCATGAGGCGTGCGGCGCCGCGCGTGAGCAGGAAGATGTTGGCGATGATTGGGGTGTCGTAGCCACGCTCGTTGCGATAGCGGATGAGCTCGTCCATCTTGCGGGAATCGTAACCAAGCTGGTTGATGAGGAACTTGGCGCCACCGATGATCTTCTTTTCCATCTTCAGGTACTGCGGGATGGTCTCACCCTCGAGATACTTGAAGGGGTTGACAACAGCGCCGTTGAAGAAGTGCGTGGGCTTCTCTTGGACATAGCCCTTGCGACCGGGAACCATCAAGCCCTGGTTCATCTCGGTGCAGAGCATGCTCACATGCACGGGATCGAGGTCGTACACCGGACGTGCGCGTCCGTCCCAACCGCTGACCTGATAGTCACCTGTCATGACCAGCAGGTTTTCGACGCCCTGACGCTCCAGGCCGTACAGCTGCGCAATGATCTGATTGCGCGAGCGGTCCTTGCACGTGAAGTGAACGAGCGGAACGATGCCCTCGTCCAAGAACTCCTTGCCGAGCGCGTCGGCCAGAAGTGCCGGGTTGCCACCCGGGTTGTCCGTAATGGACATCGCATGGACGCGACCCGTCTCGTAAATGCGCCTGGCTTCGGCGAATTCCTTTTCCTGACCGTCCTCATGAGCACCGCGTCCGGGAATAATCTCGCACGTTACGACGAACTCGCCGCTCTCGAGAGCGTTCTTGAATCGGTTTTCCACCAAATCACCCCTTTCAATCAGCTTTTATAAAAAATTTTTATCTAGTCTCGACGAGGGAAAATTCTACCTGTTTTTCGACCTTTTTAGCTTCTATAATTTGCACAAACAAACCCCCCTCACATAATACCCCCAAACATGCAGGTAAATCGGTAATTCCGACTCTTTTGCAGTACGAAAAAATATAGAAAATGCCCATCTTGTGGGAAAGCTTGGAGAGAGGAAGAAGATGGTGTTTGCGACTTTTTCTGTGATGAATGCAGGCTGGCGGCAGATAGATGAAGAACAAGAGTGGCCTTTTGACAAAGGTGTGTAAAAGATTATAAAGAACGGTAAGGAGATTTTTCATATG